>NZ_JABXEM010000179.1:0-24095 GCF_013372595.1 Myxococcus sp. AM011 | reverse complement strand
GCCGCCCCCCCCCGACCGCGACACTCAAGAAGCCGTGAGGGCACATTCAACCGGCTTCAGCCGACTCGTAGTGGGATGCCACGATGGAGCATCCCGCATTGTGGCCACTAGCATCCTCTCCATGCGGACACGACGCTCCCCGTTCCTCTCGGGCTTCCTGATGGCGCTGTCCCTATGCGGTTGCGGTGTAGCCGCTCCCGACGAGACAACACCCTCCATGGAGTCTTCCGGAGCCGAGCTGACGTGCCAGGTCTTCCAGCAGTGCCCGGACGGAAGCCACGTCACCTGCATGTCCGAGGGCACCGCCTGCCGCCCTGGAACAGGCAGTGGTGGCTGGGTGGAGTGTGACGGCGCTCGGACCTACTGCATTCCGGCCTGTGCCTGCGACGACCCTCCTCCTATTGCCCTGGAGGGAACCGGCACGGGCTTAGACTGTGACGCCGCCTATCAGAATGCTTTCACCGACGCAGTGAACTCCATTTCGTCCGTCTGCCCTGGGGGAGCTTGCGCCATGGCGGAACGGCTGAGAACCTGCGTCGAGTCGTTCCCTCAAAGATTCGTCCGAGTCCACCTGCGCGTCTCCTGCAGGGACCCGGCGTGCCCCCTCTAGTCACCCCCGCTCGATTGGAAGTCGCGCCAGACGCTGAGCCTCCTTCAGGTCCTCCTTCGACAGCCACATGTCCGGAGGCCCCACCCCGCCCGTGAAGGGAGGTTGCGCGGCGAGCGCGCGCTCCAGGGCGAAGCGCACCACGCCAGGAGCGATGGCCGCGTGCTGACGCTCGCTCATTCTTCACCTCTTGCCGTGGAAGATACGCGAGGGCGGGGCCACGCGATGCCGCTGCCATGACGGCCGTGCGGCTCGCGACTCCAAGCGCGGTAGTGGGATGCCACGATGGAGTCCCTCTCGCCGGGGCCACTAGCGTCCCGGAGATGCGGACACGACCTCCCCTGTTCCTCGCGGCAGTCCTGATGGCGCTGTCCGTGTACGGCTGCGGTGTGGAGGTCCCTGACGAGACAGCGCCCTCCTTGGAGTCGTCCGAAGCCGAGCTGACATGCCAGGTCTTCCAGGAGTGCCCGGATGCAAGCTACGTCACTTGCATGTCCGAGGGCACCGCATGTCTCTCCGGAACGGACCTGGGCGGTTGGGTGGAGTGCGACCTGGACAGGGCCTACTGCGTGCCGGCGTGTATCTGCGGGGGACCCGCGAAGCCCTCGACATCAACCGTCCTGGGTTCGGACTGCGAATCCACGATGGAACAAGCATTCATGTCAGCGCGCTCGCGGGTCGACAGCCTCTGTCCCCTCAATGGTGCGTGCAGTGAAACCGTGCAGCTCGAGAGATGCAGGGAGCTCAGTCCCGAGAGGTTCGCCGCCACCGTGTCCTTGCGCATTGTCTGCAAGAATCCCGAGTGCCCGTATTGAAGCGCCCCGCGACCCCGTCCACGAGTCACGGGGCTCCATCACGCGCTGGCTACCACTGCGCCGGGTCGGCGTCGGCGAAGGTCGTGCCCACGCCAATCTCGTCGAACCAGATGCTCCGCGTCCCCTGGCTGCCCTGCATGTACCCGTTGTCGTACCAGCCATTGGCATACAGGCCGACGCGGAACTGGAAGTAGCGGTCGTCCGCTATCGTCGTGTTCAGGTTGTACTGCTCCAGGACCTTCGCCCCGTCGAACCACATCTTGTAGAAGCCCGTCCCGTCCGTGGCCCACTTCGCCTGAATCACGATCTTGTGCCACTCCCCCGCCGTCACCGTGGCCAGGTTGCCGAACGTCACCGTCTTCTGATTGCAGATGGTGCCCTGCTTCACCCGCGTGAAGAGCTGGTTGCCCGAAATCCACACCATGCTCGACGGCATGTAGTCGTCACAGCCCGTGTCGGAGAAGTCCGCGATGAACTGCGCGATGTTGTACGACTGCGGCTGGAACTGCCAGTCCGCCTGCAGCCGGAACGCGAAGCCGTAGAAGCCCGTGTCTCCTCGACGGTACACGTTGCTGCGCATCACCTCCGAGTGGTACCGGCCGCTGTATGCCGGGTCGTAGGTTTGCATCATCTTGAGCGCCGTCGGTCCCTCGTAGGTGACGTTCGTCACCTCGGTCACCGAGCCTCGGTGCTCCCGGTTGATGGAGTTCCAGCCAGACAACGTGCCCGTGTTGCCGAAGAGGGACGCGGCCTCGGCGACCAGACCAAACGCCAACAACGTGGCACCAGCGACGACACCCAGATTCTTGGTTTTCATTGTGCTCGGGGGTGAGGGGTTCAGGGCCCGAGTCCGGCTCGGCCCTAAAGCCCTCTTAACCAGGAAAACGAGATAGTGCATGCCTTGGTGAACGGGACGTCATCTTTCGAGCGCTCGGCCGCGAAAGCCCACCGGGAGGCTGCATCAATCCAGGCCAGGTGGTGGTTGCGCCGGTGTGGCGGGCAGGGGGACGAGGTGCCGCCTGGTGGTGGGACACCGAGGTCACGCGTCTTGGGAGGGGCGGAGCGGAGGGGGGCGCACTATGGTGAGGAGCGATGAGTGAATCGGGCAGTCAGGCGGCGGCGAAGCGGGTCATCGAGGTGAAGGACCTCCACAAGTCCTTCGGCGACAACGAGGCGCTGCGCGGGGCGAACCTCGTCGTGCCCGAGGGCACCACCTGCGTGTTGATGGGCGTGTCCGGCTCCGGCAAGTCCGTGCTGATGAAGCACATCATGGGGCTGATGAAGCCGGACCGGGGCTCGGTGAAGGTCAACGGCGAGGAGGTGTCCGAGCTGAGCGAGAAGGCGTTGGACCAGATGCGCCGGCAGCAGGGCATCCTGTTCCAGGCCAACGCCCTGTTCGACTCGCTCAACGTCTACGACAACGTGGCGTTCCCGCTGCGCCAGCGCACCCGGATGTCCGAGGAGGAGATTCGCCAGACGGTGGACAAGACGCTCGCCAGCGTCGGGCTGTCCCACGCGACGACGCGCTTTCCGGGCGAGCTGTCCGGCGGCATGCAGAAGCGCGTGGGCTTCGCGCGCGCCGCCATCCTCCAGCCGAAAATCCTCCTCTACGACGACCCCACGGCCGGGTTGGACCCGCTCACCACGGCCTCCGTGAACGAAATCATCTTCACCGGCAAGCAGCAGCTCGGCGCCACGTCGCTGGTGATTACGCCCGACGTCGCCTCCGCCTTCGGCATGGCGGACCACCTGGCGCTGATGCACGAGGGCCGCGTCGTCGAATACGGCCCGCCCGACGCCTTCCGCGAGTCCCAGCACCCCGCGGTGAAGGCCTTCCTCAACAACTACCTCCGACGCCGCTCCCAGCGCGGACGCACCGCCGGGAGCTGAGACTTCCGTCGAACGGCGAGCCTCACGGCGTGCAGTAGCGCACGGCGTCCAGGAAGGTACCGTCCGTGGTGGCTGTCATGTACAGGGCCCCCATGCGCCGGGGCTCCAGCTTCTCCATCAGGACCCACTGCGAATAGCCGCTCAGTGACAGGGGTTCGGACTCCGCGAACCGCTCCACCTGGGCGTGCCCCTCGTCCAGCGTACTCAGGCGCCCACTCCACCCGAGGTTGATGTTTCCCCCCGGCGACGGCGCACTGAAGTCCTTGTAATAGGAGAGCCACCCCAGTCGCAGCACACCTTCATCCGCGAGCGCTCCGAACCAGGCGACATGGGGCGGAGGCGTCACAGCCCAGTCCTCCGGGACGCCCCCTTGGAAGAGGTTCTGGACCACCTGAATCCTGCGAGTCCAATCGGGTGCGCCCGCCATCCGCATCACCAGGACGGGCGACTCCAGTGGCCCACCCCGCGTGGAGCCCAGGTCCACCAGCAGGGGCATCGCCGGAAACTGCGCTGGCGTTTCAAAAGAGCGCTCCTCACCTATCGGGTCCAGGTTCGCGTCGAAGCGGCGCAGCCGTACGACCTCATCCAGATTCCCATGCCGCACGTCAATCATGGCGGCGAGGACCTCCCCATTGCGCAGCCAGATGACACTCGCGAGGCGGGGGCTGATGTTCCGCTCGCCCTTGAAGAGCACCTTGGGCGCGGTGAGCACCTGCCCCTGGACATCCGTCACCGTCCCCATCACCTCCAACGGTAGGGACTGTGGGGAACCCGAGCGCCAGAGAATCACCAGGCGGTCACCCGTGGGAGAGGTCGCCACGCGCGTGGACTCGTTATCGAGCGACCTGTCGAGGAGCGGGTACTCCACCAGTCCACCCTCGGCCAGCGGTATCGGTGCGCCCAGGTCGTCGAGCGGAACGAGATAGGCACGGAGCGGCGCCCCTTGATTGCGCGCAACGGTGGAGTAGTACAGCGCGAGCCCATTCGCCGTGCGCACGAGCTGGGTGCGATAGAGCGCCTCGGGGGTACCTCCGGTCCGCCTCCATGGCATCGGCACGCGAGTCGTGGCCTGGAGCACCAGCTCCGAATCCAGCCGCAGGATGCGGACCTCATCGAGGCTCGCCACGGTCATGAAAACACCATGCGCTGTCTTGAAGCTCGATGCGTTCGACGCGAACGACGGCGCATCCAGACGCGTGACGCGAGACCGGACCTCGGGGTCCGTCACGCCATCGCAGTCGTTGTCGAGCCCATCGCAGCGCGTCTCGGCGGCCTCGTAGGCGGTGCCATAGGAGCGCCCGGTGCACTCCTGCTCATAGGCGCCGTCCACCCACGCTCGCCTCGCACCCGCGCAGACGCCCTGCTGCTTCTCACAGGCCAGCGGATCCACCCCTGCGTCCGAGCCCCCATCGGCCTCCCCCGGGCCGGCGTCCGCCACCGCCGGGCCCGCGTCGTCCAGAGGCTCGTCCTTCGAGCCTCCGGACCTGCACCCCGCCGTCACCATCACCAGCAGCAGGAGCCCCCATCCCGCCGGAATCCACTGTCGAGTCATGCCCCGCAGGGTGCCACAGGCCTCTCATCCAAAGCCAACACCACCTCACGGGGACAGACTCACTGTCTGTGCGTCAAAACCCAGACAGTGGCCCCGCGCGCTTCACGGCGTGCAGTAGCGCACCGAGTCCAGCGAGCTGCCGTCCGGAGTGGTCGTCATGTACATGGCTCCCACGCGACGCGGCGCGAGCTTCTCCATCAGGACCCACTGCGCATACCGATGCAGGGGCAGGTATTCGGAGTCCGGCGACCTGTCCACCGCGGACTGCCCCTCGTCCAAGGTCCACAGGCGCCCATTCCACCCGAGCCAGTCATCGCCTCCCGGCGGCGGCGCCTCATGGTCCTTGAACTCAGCGAGCCACCCCAGCCGCAGCACGCCTTCGTCCGCGAGTGCGCCGTACCAGATGGTCTCTGTCGTGGGCGCCTCCGCCCACTTCTCCGGCCCCCCGCCACCGAAGAGGTTCTGGACCACCTGAAGCTGTCGGGTCCAGTCAGGCGCGTAGCTCACTCGCAGCACCAGCACGGGCGACGCCAGCGGCCCACCGCGCGCGGAGCCCAGGTCCAGCAACAAGGGCATCGCCTCATAGGAGGTTTCGAAGGAACGCTCGGCACCCACCGGGTCCAGGTTGGCATCGAAGCGGCGCATTCGCACGGTGTCACCCGTGAGCCCCGACCGCTCGTCACTCATGCCCACCAGAATCTCGCCATTGCGCAGCCACAGGGCATTCGACAGCTTCTGAGTAACGTTCCCCTCGCTCGTGAAGAGTGACTTGGGCGCGATGAGCACCTGTCCCTGGGCATCCGTCACCGTTCCCATCACCTGCATCGGAGGGGACTGCGCGGAACCCGAGCGCCAGATGACCACCACCTTGTCCCCCGCGACGGATGTCGCCACGCGGGTACTTCCACTGTCGGACGCCCTGTCGAGGAGCAGGTGCTCCACCAGCCCTCTCTCGGGCAGCGGAGTCGGTGCACCTCGGGCATCGAGCGGAACCAGGTACGCCCGGAGCGGCGCCGCCCCATTGAGCGCCGCGGTGGAGTAATGCAGCGCGAAGCCGGCTTCCGTGCGCACGAGCTGCGCGTGCTGGAGCAGCCCTGCTTCGGCTCCCGTCCGAACCCACGGCATCGACACGCTCGCCGTCCCCTGGATGGCCAGCTCCGCATTCAACCGCAGGATGAGGACCCTGTTGTTGTCTCCAATGCTCACGAACACTCCGCTGTCCGTCTTGAGGCTGGACACACGCCCGAGCGCCGTCTCCAGACTCGTGACACGGGACCAGCTCGGGGGGTCCGTCACGCCATCGCAATCGTTGTCGAATCCGTCGCAGCGCGTCTCCGCGCCCTCCTCGTAGTCCGCGCCATACGAGCGCCCCGTGCACACCGCCTCATAGGCACCGTCCACCCAGGCCCGCCGCGCCCCCGCACAGACGCCGTGCGTCTTCTCACACGCCAGCGGCTCCACGCCGCCATCCGGCTCGGGAGTCCCTGCATCCTCGGGCGTACCGGCGTCCTCGGGGGTGCCAGCATCCTCGGGCACACCCCCATCCGGTCCCGCATCGGTGACCGTGCCCCCCGCATCCTCGGGCCGGCCCCCATCTCCCCCTGCGTCCTCCACCACGCTCGGACCCGAGTCCCGCGGCCCCTCATTCTTCGAACCCGACGAGCCACACGCCGCCGCCAGCACCGCCAGCAGCAGCAACCCCACCCCCGCCTGAACATGCCTTGCTTGCATGCCGGACAGGATGCCACGGCGCATTCCTGGAAATCCAAGCCCCGGCCATCCACCGAGTGGAATGCTTTACTCACGCAAGTATTTCACGAGGCACGGTCAGCCGTTCATCCACATCCACATCCACGTCCCGTGCGCGGCCTTCCGCACGGTGCGGCCCCCCTTTCGAGGCCCCGCGAGGAGCCTGGCCGTCTCCTCGCGGGTGCGCCCCTCGGACTGCTAGCGATTGAGGCCGATGCGCGGCCCCGAGCCCGGCGGCACGCAGGTGTAGGTCACCTCCTGGCCCGCCGTCTTCGCGTAGTTGCGCAGCGTCGCGTCCGTCACGTTCGCCGTCGTCCCGTCATCCGGCGTGAAGGCATTCGAGGACGGGCTGAAGAGGAAGCCCTTCACCCGGCCCCCCAGCGCCACCTTCGCCACCAGGTCGCACTCCGTCACCGCACCGCCCAGAATCTTCGAGGTGAACGGCGTGCGCGCACGCTGCAACAGCAGGTCGACACGCGGCCCCGCGCTCGCGGAGTTCGTGTTCGTCAACGTCACCTGCTGACCGACAATCGGCGCCAGGTCCGTGTCGAACGCGAGCAACAACTGCTCCACGTCCCGCCGCGTCGCATCCGGGTTGTTCAACGGGAAGCCCACACCGAGGCTCGGGATGAACACGATGGCCGACAGGAACCGCGACGTCGTGTCCACCGCCCCGTCATGCACGTAGCCAAAGCCACGCACCTGGTCCCCCTGCCAACCACTGTCAGGCGCCAGGAAGAAGGGCGTCGTCGCGTTCCCGAACATGCCGACCTTTTGATAGAGGTTGCGCAGGTGGGGAATCTTCACAATCTGGGGGATGTTCTCGAAGCTCACCCGACCGTCCGTCCCGAAGAAGCCCTGAGACGCGTCGATGCGGTGACATCCTTCACACGTGAAGCCCAACCCCTCTCCAAACGGAATGCCGTCCGAGCGACGCGTGCCCGAGTAGAAGTTCAGGCCCCGCTGCTGCGCCGCCGTCAGCGTGTTGTCCAGGTTGCGCACCGGGTTCGGCGGCAACTGGACTTGCAACTGGAAGTCGGTGAAGCGCTGCATCTCCGCCACCGTGGGCATGCTCGCCCGGCCCAGCAGGCCCTCGAACGCGACGATGAAGTTCATGAAGGACAGGTTCGGGTCCAACTGCCCCACGCCGAAGAAGCCGGTGGAGCGGTCCCCACGCCAGTGCATCGCCCCGGAGTTCACCATGCCGCGCAAGGTCTGCGTCGTCATGGGGCCCTTCATCGGGTGGAAGTCCTCCACGTTGCCGGAGCCGTTGATGTGCGGCTTGAGCAGCTCCGCCGCGCCCAACAGGCGCCCCGGAATCGTGTTCACCGTCACGTCCTCGTCCGGATTGCCCAGGTCCCACGCGAGGTCATCCATGTCGCCGAAGATGTGGCAGCTCGCGCACGAGGCCTCGCCGTTGGCGGAGAGCGTCGAGGCGTCGTAGAGCACCGGCCGCCCCTGCACCACCGACGCCGGCTCCGGGTTGGCCAGCACCTGCTTGCCCGTTTCCGCGCGCGTGGCCAGGTCGATGACCTTCACCGCGTTGTCGAAGCGGGTCATCACATAGAGCCGGTTGCGCGTCTCATCCAGAATCAGGCCGCTGGGCCCACCGCCGCTGACCGGGATGTACGCGGCGCTGGCGACCTTCGGGTTGAAGCTGTCCGCCTCCAGGGCCTGCGTGTCGAACACGCCCACCTTGCTGGAGCTGTACGCGGCCACGTAGAGCTTGCGGCCGTCGCGGCTCACCACCATGTCCAGCGGCATGGAGAGGCTGTGCGCCTTCGCCGCCGGGTCGAACCCGGGCTCGTTCGCCAGCTTCGTATAGTCCAGGTGCTTGTTCAGGTGCCGGGGCAACACGCTGCCACCGAGGATGGCGGTGATGCGCGTCTCCGCCAGGTGGCCCTGCACCGTGGTGCCGCCGTAGTTGCCAGGGCCTTCGAAGCGGACGTGGTTGAAGGCCTCCGTGTTGGACACGTACACCGTGCCCGTCACCGGGTTGGTCACCATGTTGAACAGCGTGGTGCCCACGTGCGGATAGGCCGCCTTCTGGCCCAGTGTGTTCGCGTCGAGCGCGAAGACGTCCTGGTCCGGCAGCCGGAAGCGCACCGCGTTGTTCCAGTTGCGCCCCAGCTCGTCCCTCCACTGATTGACCTGGTTGTTGTACTTCACGATGAGCGCCACTTCGGGCGCGGGCACGCCCTGGTGGTTGGTGGCCGGGCCCGGGCTGCCGCCTGGATAGATGGAGCCATTCACCAGACAGGGCAGATAGGGATTGAAGCCCTCACACACCGTCTCCTCCAGGAGGGAGGTCGTCTGGTTGCCGGACTTGAACACGGCCGCGTACACCGTCTGTCCATCCGGGCTCACCGTCAGCGCCCGAGGCGTGTCACCGAACAGGTTGAGGATGCGCACCGGCGTGCCACCCAGCGTCGTGCCCAGGCTCGCCGGGTCGAAGACCCAGACGTCCGCGCGCCCCACGCCCGGCGTGGTGAGCTGAGGGTCTCCCGCGCCCGGCACTCCCGCAATCGACGAGTGCGTGCGGTGCTGTCCCCGGTGCGCCGTGGTGATGAACGCCCGGCCTCCCGTGCCCGCGAAGACGATGTCTCGTGGCTCGTCGCCCACCAGCAGCGTGCGCACCACGCGCGGCGTCCCCGTGAGCGAAACGACGCTGACACTGTCCGACAGGTGGTTGACCACCCAGACCTCGTTGTTGCCTCGAGGCGCTACCGCGACGGGCTCCAGTCCCACCGGAACCTTCGCCTGCAGCGCGAGCCCCGCGGCCCCCACCGTGAAGATGGACAGACTGTTGTCCGGCGTGTTCACCGCGAACAGCCGCGTGCCATCCGGTGACAGCGCGAGCGGACGGACATGGCCGCTCTCGAAGGCGAGGAAGGAAGGTGCCGCCGCTTCCGCCGGAGTGAAGGCCGGAGTCATGACAGCGAGCAGCGACAGCGCCGCCAGCAAGGACTTCTGGATGCTTCTGAGTCTCGGGGGAGTCATGGGGAAGCCAGACCTCTGGGTATGACGAGGGGGACGACGCACACGCCGACCAAGGCGCGGCGGGCATCTGCCGACGGACGGGTGAAGCCGGAATGTGAGCGGGGTGGAAAAGCGTGGAGCCTCTGAACCGCTACGTTCGAGGCCGTCTACAGACAGACATGATGCAATGCGTCACAAGGAGGGCACGCGATGCGAGGGCAAGCATCCTCACCTCCGACATGGCAGGATTCCGAGGAAGACAAGGTACCGGGGGACGCGCCTTGGGTGCTTGCTCCGTTCCGCCAATTCCTTTGACCAAAGGCGACAACATGAGCTCTCCGGCGACCATGTTGACGAGCTGGGCGCTGGCGCTCCACCGCACGCTGGAGCTGCGCGGCGTGGACTCGCATGCGCTGTTCGTGCAGGCGGGGCTGAACCCGGGGCTGCTCGGCGACGCCAACGCGCGGTATCCGCAGGAGGGGATGACTCGGCTGTGGCGGCTGGCGGTGGAGCGCTCGGGAGAGCCGGCCATTGGACTGGCGATGGCGCGGCAGGTGAGCCCCACCACGTTCCACGCGGTGGGCTACCGGCTCAATGCCTCGAGCACGCTGCGCGAGGCCTTCGAGCGGCTGGTGCACGCGGTGGCGCTGGTCTCCGACGCGCTCCGGCCCGCCTTCACTCGGGATGGGGATTGCTATCAGGTGATCCTCTTCGACGGGGGCGATGGGCCGCACCTGTGCGAGGAGGAGACGGATGCGGTGGCGTACCTGCTCGTGCGCTTCTGCCGGGTGGTGTACGGCAAGGAGCTGTCGCCGCGCGAGGTGCTGCTGCGTCGCCCGGCGCCGGCGGACCTGACGCCCTACGCGAAGCTGTTCCGGTGCAAGGTGACGTTCGGGGCCAACGCGGACGTGCTGGTGTACGAGCGGGCTCCGTTCGAGGTGACGCTGCCGGGAGCGAACCCGGAGCTGGCGCGCATCAATGACGAACTCATCACCCGGCACCTGGCGCTGCAGGCGGGGCAGGACGTGGTGGCGCGCGTGCGCGCGGTGCTGCTGGAGCTGCTGCCACAGGGTGAGCCGTCACAGGAGAAGGTGGCGGAGCGGCTGCACATGAGCGCGCGGAGTCTGCAGCGGCGGTTGGTGGACTCGGGTTCGGGGTTTCGTGAGTTGCTCGCGGAGACTCGCCGGACGCTGGCCCTGTCGTATCTCTCCGAGCCGGGGCGGTCGGTGAGCGAGATTGCGTATCTGTTGGGGTTCTCTGATGTGAGCACGTTCACCCGCGCGTTCCGGCGGTGGACGGGACAGCCTCCGAGCCGCTTCGGCACGCCGGCTCGGGCTCGCTCGGGTTCGTGAGGCGTGCCTTGAGAGGAAGTCATTCGACGAAGGCTCCTTCCGTCGCTCGCAGCGCGGCGAAGATGTCCCGCTGCACCTCGCGAAGCGCCTTCGGGATGCCATGGGCCATCGGCGCGAGGAGCCAGAGGGGTGGCCCTGCGTCGAGCTCCCTCTCGAACTGGAGCCGGGCGTCTCCATGCGCGAGGAAGGCCGGGAGCGCGGCTCGTCCGAGGCCAGCGCAGCACGCGTCGCGCATGGCCAGCAGAGAGCTGCACGTCACGGCCCCAGGCACGTCCTTGGGCACCTCGCGCCACCAACTCATCGAGGCCCTGGCGCGCAGGTCCACGCTCGGCTGCAGCCACTCCGGCGCTCCGCCTCGTGCGCGATAGACTCCGACCTTCAACCGTCCAAGCCGTCGACCGCGCAGCGCCCCGCTCGGGTTTTGACCAGGACGCAGCGCGAGGTCGACCTGACCTGGCAGCAGCTCGAGTTCGTCGTCACTCACGAGCACCTCTACCGCCTGCACGGGCCTGGCCTTCGAGAGCGCGAGGAACAAGAGCGGAGCGAGCACGTCGCTCGTCGTGATGACCACGGTTCGTTCCCGGCCCCGTCTCTCGGCCCCCACGAAGTCCTCGATGTCCCTCGCGGCCACGCGCATGGTCGCGGCCCGCTCCGCGATTCGCAGCGTCAGCGCGCTCGGCACCAGGCGCGCGCCCCTCGCGAACAGCGCCGTGCCGAGGCGCGCCTCCAGCGCCGCGATGCGCCTCGACACCGAGGAATGTCGAAGCGACAGCTCACGTCCGGCGGCTTCGACGCTGCCAGTGCGCACAAGCGCCTCGATGGTCTGAAGCTCGTCCCAGGAGATGTGCATTCGCGCACATCTTCCGTGCGTCCATCTGGGGCTGTCAAACGAGCCGGGCCGGGCTAACTCCTTCACCGCGCACCCCAGCGTGGGAGGAGACGGACATGGGCAGGCACTGGGACAGAGGGCCCGCCACACTCAAGGCACGGACGTCGATGCGCTCCTCCCGCTCGATGCCGACGGCTCGCTCTTCGACGAGGCCGACATCGTGAAGCTCTCACGTCGCACGTTCGTCGCCGGAAGCGCCGTGGCCCTCTCCGGTTGTCACACCGAAAGAAACCTGCCCATGCCGCGCCTCGAACACCGCACGCTCGCATCGCTGCCGCGCACCACGCTTTCGTGGCTCTCGCTCCGGGACCACTTCGGCGCGACGCTGGGTCCGAGGACCGCGCAGTTGATTTCGGCGCGGAGCGGGATGTTGCACGCCGAAGGAAACGACACGGACCAACCGACGCGGATGCTCCAGTTGTGGTTCCGGCCGCACACCTACGGCGGCCCCCCTGCCTACTACTCGCGCCAGCTCTCGGATGACGGGCGTCAGCTCATCGCGGGCGACGAAGGAATGCCTCTGCGCGCCGACGTGCGGGTCTGGTGGCTCCCGCTCGTCGCGGGCCGACCCGAGCGACTGACACTCGACCGCGCCCGTACCGGATACCTGCTCGCGACGACGGGACCGCTCCGGGTGGAGGCGCTCCAAGGTGGCTCGGGGGTGGACCTGGCGCTCGGTGAGGGCGCAGCGCTCGGTGAGGGCTCGGTCGCGGTGATGGCGGACACCGCGAGTTCAGCGCTCTGGATTGACCTTCCTTGAGGTGGAAATAGGAGGAATCGGGTTTGGCATCGGCATGCTGGCTCGGGCGCGCCCGAGCTCATGAGCCCCGGGGCGATGGGGTGTATTGATAGGGTTTCGAAATCCCCCCCTCGCCAGCGAGCTCCCCTGGACTTCGCAGGAAGGGATTCAACTCGGGCCGCAGCCCGAGCAAGAAGGCATCCAGTAGCGCGGGGGCCGCGACGGGCGAGTAGGCCAATGCGGGATCGAATGCCTCTCTCGGCACCGGCGAGCCTTGCGAGGGAGCATCAGCGAAGATGTCCTCCTCACCCTGGCTGTCGACGGCCTTGTCATGAAACTGCTCCATCCGCTGGATGCACACCTCGAACCAGGCTTCGAAGGCGCGGAGGTCCGGGAGGACATGACGGGTCAGGTTGTAGAGCCAGCAAACCCGCACAGCCACACGAGGGTCATACGCGAGACCGAACAAAGCGTCGTTCACCAGCGTGATGGTCAGGGCCAGAGGCGCCCGGATGGGTCCTCTCCAGTCATCGTCGTGGGTCTCCGTGTACTTGCAGTACGCGGGGTGGATGGCACCAGCCCACGCCGCCTCGAGGTACGCCTTGGGCGTAGGGTCTGGCTCCACTGTGGAGAATCGCTCGCAGGTCCACTCACCCGTCGCGATGGCGAGGCCGGTGTTGGCCTTGTTCGTCAGGTGCTCCAACCGCGCCAACATCGCGTCATCCACGCTCCCATAATACTGCCTGCAATTCCATTCATCCCAAGGGAAGCGGACCACGTTCAACGCTATCCCTGCCGCGGTGATGTACTGGGGGGTCGGACGCATTCAGGATTTCCACTCGAGCACGTGCTCAAGACTGACGATAGGGCGTACCCTCGAAGCCTTGCGCGCGCATCTCATCGGGCGACTGCAGATAGCGGTTCGAGCGCCAGTCGAGCTTCTCCAGATGCGCATCGAGCAGCGCCTCCCGCTCTTCGGGCCGGTACTCGATGGAGGGGTCGAGTACCCGTGGAGGAAGGGCCACTCCTCGGTGGGGCGCGAGGAACGCGTGATACGCCTCAATGGTGGCGAAGGTGGACTTCTTCCGGAAAGGCTCGTCGGGCTTCGGGGCAATGGCGTCGAGCCTCTTCGAGACGTTCTTCAACCAGTCACCAAAGGTCTTCTGAGCGGGCTCGGGAAGAATATGGCGGACGAGGTGAGCCCCGTGGAAGACCTCCGAAATGGGGGCATAGTAGCTGTACCAGTAGCGCTCGGGATTCGCGGCCTTCACCATGAGCCATCCGACCTGCAGCGCGGCGGACAAGGCAGGCGGCTGGTCGGGAGGGGTTCCCTTCGGGTGAGCGCTTCGTTTGAAGTACCGCGGATCGACCTGGTAGGCGAAGAGCGCATCGGAGAGCTCCAGGAGGAAGCCGACCTCCGTCTGATTCAGCAGCCTCCATCCGGCCCACTGAAGGAGGCCCGCGCCCAACGTCAGGTAGGCGGTGATGGACTTGTTGTCCAACATCTTCATGAGAGGGGTGACGGCTTCCGCGGGCCCGAGGTGTTCCAGGGCCCCCTGCCAGGGGAAGTCGATGGGGGCCCCTACGATGGTCTCAGGGATGTAGCCAGGTCGTGTCGTCATCGAAAGCGGCTCCGGTCATGGACAATCGGGCTTCGTCGGCTCGTTGTTCGCGTCACAGAATTGAATGTCCATGCACTCGGAGGCCGCGCATAGCAGCGCTTCACACTGGACGCAGGGAGATCTGCTCGTCCTGGTGCTCGGATGAGTGGGCCAGTCGATGGACATGAGGAGCTTGCCACCCCCATTGGGATACCTCGCGAACAGCTCTTCGATGATTCGCGCCTCCGCGTGGCTGGGGTAGTGCGGATACTGGTAGGGCTTCGAGGCATAGGTGAACTTGCCTCCCCCGCACGCCTGGGACATCACCCGTTCATTCTCGGCGATGAGGCCGCCCTTCTTGATTCGCTCCAGGAGGGCCTCCTTCTTCTCTTGGGTCAATCCACGGGGCAGGAGGCCATTGAGGAAGGAATTGTCATACTTCGAGAGCAGACCTCGACTCGAGGCCCTCACCACTTCGCGCCGCCCGTCTGGATTCGTGAAGATGCCCTGCGTGACGACGTCGCCGTCCGTCAGCTGGCCTTCGCTCGGGGCCTTCTTTTCCTCACGGGTCTTCTGATTCGCCGCTTCGAGCTGCTCGCAGGTCACCTCATCGGTCTTGGCCTCCTGGGCCATCTTCAAGGCGGCGATGCTCGAGGTGACAGCCCCGCCCCCGGTGTTCGCGTGGTTGTGGGTGGTCAGGTCCATGAACCGGACCACGTTCTGGCCTTCCACCTTCACGTTGAAGGACCAGGCCGCGAACTTCATCGCCCCCGTGATTTTGTGGGTGATGACGTTCGCACCGAAGTTGTTCGTGGCGGGCTGGTTGCCATTGCTCGTCTTGTAGGACGACTTGTTCTTGAGGTGGACCTCCTTGCCCTCTATCTGCACCGACTTGCTACCGTCGGTGGTGTCCGACGTCGTCGCGGTGTTTGGATAAGGAATGGGCACCGGCCCCGCCGGGGGCGGCGGGGGAGACATGCACACGTCCGGCATGGCGGCGATGGACTTGTTGCCAGATGACTTGCTGGAGATTTCCATGCCGTTCGCGAAGACTTTACCGCTCATCGTGTTTCCCCCCTTCGAACATCGTGACGACGGCAGCCCGGGTTCCCTGGTCCTCTCCCGAGAACAACATCATCTTCGCCCCCAGGGCATGGCCCGTACGCCCCGCTTCGAAGGCCCACCCAAGGAGGCACGGAAACACCGCGGACCCGATTTCGCCGAGGTATTCGATGGGATGCCACTCGTCCACGTAGCCGAGCGGGCGGGTGGACTTGCCGGATGGCGGCAATCGGTCCAGGCGACCGGTTGCGATGGTTCGCTCCTTGAACTTGAACCGCTCACCGTTGAGGTCGGAGAGCGACGTATTGATTTGGTGGTACTCGGTGCCCGCCGCGGAGAGGGCCGTCCGCATGGCCTTGGTCAGGCCGTCGCCCGTCACCGGTGACTGGGGTGTTCCTCCCGCCTGGCCGGGCTCATGGCCTTCACCCACACCCGCGATGACGAGCCGGGGGCCCTGGGCATCCGAGGCCCGGCTCACCACCACGGCACAGGCCGCCTCTCCTGGGATGAAGCCATTGCTGTTCGTTCCGCACAGCAGTCGGCCCTGCTGGATGTAGTGCTCCACAAGGACCTGCCGGAGGAAGCTCTCGACGCCCGCGATGATGACCAGCTGTACTCGTCGACTGTCGAGGTACTTCCGCGCGACGTCGAGCGCCGTCAGCAGGCCCGTGCGGCCCTCCGGGATGACCTCGGAGCCGGGAGGAAGAGCACCGCCCAGCTTGTGCGCGAGACCTCTCACCACCCGGGTCTCGAGATCTGAAGCCCGGTGGGGCCGGTCTGGCGGGGCCACCAGGGTGAGGATGGGAATGTCCCCTGGCCGGACGGGGCCCGAGCGGAACTTGAGGGCGCACGCCTTCTCCTGACACTCGGCGATGGCCGGGGCCAGGAGCTCTGGCAGCATGTCCGGCCCCTCCCACCACTGAGGCATCGGCGGCCGCCCCGCCGACAGCCACTCCCCAATCGTGAAGTCCCACAGGTTCGCCTGATGGATGCCGCTGATACCCGCCCGCATCGCCGCACAGGTCGCGGGACCATTGAAGCCCACCGCGGTGACCATTCCGTACTCCACCACGGCCAAGGGCGTTGTCCCTGCCATCAGCGCCTCCTTCGCGGTGGCAGGTCCGCCAGACTGGCGTAGTACGTCTTGCCCGTGGCTCGCGCCCTGCTCTTGCCTGGGCTTCGGTCTTCGCCGCGCTCCACCACCATCTCGGACAGCTCGAAGGGGTCGCGCTCCAGGATGTACCGAGCCCGCCACGTGAGACAGAGCTGGTCCTTGTCGGGCTCGATGAAAACGGTGTCGAGGTTGGCTGCCGTCTCCACGACGCCTCCCTTCTTCTTGAGGAAGGTGACGAACACCTGCGTGCGCGGGAGTTGGGAGACGAGTCTGCCTTCCTGGCTCAGATTCACCAGCACGATGGGCTCGCCCCCGGTGGGATAGGGAAGGGTCTGGTCTGGCGGAGCGGCTTGAAAGTAGTGGAAGTCGAAATCGTCCGGAAGGAACGGGAGCTTCTCCTCCTGCCACCGGGTGTCATAGGTACCGGCGTAGCGGAAACGCGGAGCCCAGGATCGGCCGATGGGCCCCAGGGCCATCGGGGTATAGGCGCCCATGGGGTCTCGGATGGGAACGCCACGCTCTTCGGTGAGCGGCATGCGCATTCCATCCAGGTTCTTCTTGAACTTGCAGAAGCCGATTCCCACGGGATTCGGAAGGTAGGTTTCAGTCCGGTGGGGCGACCCGGGCTCCACGTCCGTTCCACCGAAGGCGGTGTCGTACGAAATGGGCTGGACCCCGAACTCGAGCGGGTCACTCGCGGTCGTGCCCATCAGCCCATGTACCCAGACGCGAGGGCCCACCACGGAGAAGGTCTTTTCGACATTCCCGACCCTGAGCCCCACATCCACTCTTTTGATGGTCCGCCCCTGGGGGGCATAGGCCTGACCCTTCATGAGGACGTCGCACCTTGGCTTGAACAGGGCAAAGTCGTTCTCGTGTCGAGGTGCATCGGCAGCGGGGTCGTCGCCGAACTCGTCGGCCTCCCGAAGCTTCTCCTGTGTTTCGGCCAGGGCGGGTGGCGCCCCCTTCTCCGCGCGGAGCCGATAGGTGGCCTTCACCGCCACCATGACCATCTCCCGGCCGTCCGGCATGAAGCCCACCGTCCAACCAGTTTCGAAGGATGTCTGGTTCGTGAGCTTCATGGCCAGCCCAGGAGCTCCCGGGCCTGCGCCCAGCCGGGTTTCGACGTGAGATAGAGCGGCGTCTTCGCATCCAGCAGGACCTGCTCCAGAGCGGCGGCTCGGCGGTGTGGCTGTTTCCCGACAGCCAATACCCGCTGGAGGCTCGTGCGCTCCACTGGCAGCCCCATCAGGTATCGGCGGCCCGCGACGTAGTCTTTCTTGTACTGGGTCCACCAGTCTCGAACCCGGGCCACGTGCGGCCATGGCAGCTCCGCGTCTGGGTCCTCGATGGCCGGGTCCACGTCTTCATCCGAGGGCTCCGGCGGCTCCCTGTTGAGGTCCAGAAACTCCAGATCCGCGCCGGTCAGCATCGTGAAAGCGAAGCCCGCGACTCGAGAGATGGACTCGTCCTCCATCACGGAGAGCAGGTCGTCCACCAGCTTCGGATACCCCGCGGCGCCCACCGCGAATACGGCACGGCGGCGACGGTCATTCCGCCCCAGGCCCTGGCGAATCCACTTCAGGGCGGACTGCTCGTCCAGCCGACGCACGAGCAACTCCGCCGCGGGCTGGGCCTCGGAGCTGTCCTCGTCCGCCAAGGCGTGGAGGACAGGCATCGCGGGCGCAGTACGTTGGAGGTGCAGGTTCGAGCGAGCCCACAGAAGACGCAGCGGTGCCGGGCCTTTTGGCTCAGAGGGAAGCAATTGAACCGAGCGCCCCACCGCCATTTCACCCACAAGACGCAGCGCCTCTTGGATGACCCCAGGGTCAACCATGGTGAGAGCCCTTTGCAGGGTGACTTCCGGTGGAGGTTTCTGGTGGACTCGAAAAGCCGTGAGCCCCAGGGCCTTGAGCAAGGGCGCCTCCGACTCCACCCAGGACCGAGCATGAGTGCTGATGCTCGGCCACGAGCTGAAGCCAAGGCCGCCAACGAACCCCCTCTGGAGCTCCGGGGTGGACTCCAGTCGGGCCAGGAGGGTCTCGAGCCTCGACGCCAGTTTGTCGGGCTCTGTTCGGAATACGAAGGCGGTCGCGGCGAACATCTCGCCGGGGCCATCCTCCAGGGCTTCTTCACAAGCGACCCAGGCCGGAGCTCCAGCCAGTCGCAGGCCGGCGACATGGGCCTCCACGCGGTTGTCGAGTGCGGCGACATCCTTGAGCGAGTACCTGGGCGACCGGATGGCGCTGGACCTTCGCGCCCACTGGAACGCAGCCTCCTCGGCGTGCTGATGCACCACCGACTCCACGACCATCCGACCAATCTCGCCGGGCTTGAAAGCAATGAAGTGGTTCGACACGTCGGCCCCCATCCGACAATAGCAGACGCACATTTGGCGGGTCAAAGAAACCCTGCCGAGCCAAACATCACGTCCGCGCCATCACCGGAAAGCGATTCGGGCCCTCGGGCAGCGGCAGGTTGCGCACGAAGAGGTCCGCCTCCATGTCCTCACCCAACACCTCAGCACCCGGCCACCACCGCTCGGGCGTGAAGCCGAATTGGACTGTCTTCACGGGCTCTTCCACCAGTCGCGACAGATGCGGGCGCAAATCAAACCCCTCTCTCGCGAAGATGTCTTCGATATAGAGCGTGCCGTCCTCGACTCCCGCGAAGACCCACGCATCCTCGCTCAACTTCCGCAGCGGACGCGCGAAGTTCGCCGCCGCGTACCAGGTCGCGATATGCCCGTGCCGCCGCGCTCCGAAGCGCTCCGTCACGGGCACTCCCTCCTCCGCCAACTCGACCAGCCTCGCACGCACCGACGCCTCGGCCACGTCCAACACCGGCGCGGGCTCGCCTCCCGGCACCACGTCCCGCGTCACCCCGAACAACGTCTGCTCCCGAGGCACGAAGCCAAAGCGCGGATAGAAGTCGAGCACCTTCTTGTTCGCGAACAACAACACCGGCGCATCTCCACACGCCTCCATCGCCGCCTCCATCGCCACCCGCGCCAGGCCCTGCCCCCTTCGCTCGGGCACACAACCCACGGCGCCGAGCTGATAGCCGACGACGTCCCTTCCCTCCACGCGCAGGCACATCCGCATCACCGAGGCGTTCGCCACCACGCGGCCTCCATCCACCACGCTGAACGCGCGGTAGTCGTCGGTCCACTCGCCCCATTCGCACCAGCGGCGGAAATCCACCGTCCGGAAGACCTGGGGCACGTACTCACAGAAGGCGGCCTGCTGCGCGGGAGCTCCGTGTTCGACGACCACGACCTGGGGTGACTTCGACATGGGATGCATGAACATCACAAACGTCCTCATGTTGGGAAATTCCCTCGGGTCGCCGCGTTTTCTCGGGACGCAGGTGCCTTCCGCGGGAACGCACCTCGCGACCGCCCCACGTGCGATAGACAACACGCCCCGGGCCGCCAGACCCGCGTGCGATTTCAACCTCCGGGATTCACTGACAGGACGTCGCTGGCGCGGCGACTGCACAGGGCCGGCGCGCCAACCCCTCACAAGGAGCCGCCACATGTGCACCGACTTCCTCGTCGTCGCCTCGGACAAGACTGTCGTCAATGGCCGCAGCATGGAGTTCGGCGTCGACCTCGACTCGAAGCTCCTCGTCCGCGCCCCCGGTGAGAAGTTCATCTCCCCCTCCCCCAAGGGACTCAATGGCCTGACCTGGACCTCCACCTACGGCTACGTCGGCCTCACCGCCAAGGGCAGCCTCCCCATCATGGTCGACGGGCTCAACACCTCGGGCCTGTCCACCGGCAGCCTGTGGCTGCCCAACTCCCGCTACCCCAAGGTCACCGACAACTCCAAGGCCGTGTCCCTGGCGCTGTTCCCCGGCTGGGTGCTCGGCAACTTCGCCACCGTCGCCGAGGTGAAGACCGCCCTCCAGGAAGGCGCCGCCCAAATCTGGGAGAGCGACTGGCTGGCCCAGTACCTCCCCCTCCACTTCCCCATCCACGACGCCCAGGGCAACAGCCTGGTCGTCGAGTTCATCGACGGGGAGATGCACCTGCACGACAACCCCGTCGCCGTGCTCACCAACGCGCCCCCCTTCCCCGTCCAGCTCCAGAACCTGCGCGAGTACGTGGGCCTGTCCCCGTGGGACGCCAAGGCCGTGGACCTGGGCAGCGAGACCTTCACCCAGCCCGGCCACGGCAGCGGCCTGCGCGGCCTCCCCGGCGACCCGATGCCGCCCTCCCGCTTCGTGCGCGCCGCGTACCTCAAGCAGTTCGCCCGCCCCGTCGCCAACGCCACCGAGGCCACCACCCTCGCCTTCCACCTGCTCAACACCGTCGACATCCCGCGCGGCACGGTCCGCTCGCTCGACGAGAAGTCCCTCAAGGAAGAGGACGACTACACCCAGTGGACCGTCGTCAAGGACCTCACCCACACCGTCCTCAACGTGCGCTTCTACGAGGACCTGCTCATCTACTCCGTGAATCTCAAGACGCTCGACTTCAAGGCAGCCAACGGCAAGACGTTCGCCGTGCCCACCCACCCCACGTCCATCGACATCACCTCCAAGCTGACGACCTGATTCCCACGGAGTCTCAAGCTTCGAGACAGAGAGAGCTTCTCGACACGCCCGTCCCTGGAATCTCCGGGGGCGGGCTTTTTCGTGTCGGGCTTGAATGTGTCATCGGTGTACACGTCCACCGCGCGACGCCGTCGGGCATCCCCGCGCGGCCTCATTCCCCAGGAGCACATCTCATGAAGCGCCTCATCCAGGGACTGTCCCTGACGTCTCTGTGTCTTTCGCTGGCGGCCTGCGGTGCCAACAAGTTCTACATGCTGCCCGTCGACTCGCATGACGTCTCGGCGACCAAGACGTCCATCGGCGTCTGCGCCCTGGAGAGCGGGCTCGAGTCGCAGTCCCTGGACCACTCGGCCATCGCCGTCACCTACGACGCGACGTCCACGATGTATTACCGGTACAACGGCCAGGACGCGTACACCTTCCAGGTCTCCGTGGATGACAAGCAGGTTCCTCCGGCGGAGCTGGAGGCGAAGCTCACCACCGTGCGCAAGAAGGGCGAGGAGCTGTACGTCTGCGCCCAGGACCGCATCAACCCGCGCTTCGTCGCAGTCGCCCCCGCCCACGAGCCCACGCAGACGAACGTCACCATCAACGTGAACACCCCGGGCGCGAACTCGAGGGACACCATGTCCGCCGGCGCCTCTGTCTCGACGAACACGAACACGGCCTCGGCCTCGACGACGTCCTCCTCCGCCTCAATGGACGTGGGCGATGGCACCTGCGCTCGCGCCGTGGACTGCTATGCGCGGCTGGCCAGGTCGGTCTGCGAAGGTGCTCAGGACTGCAGCTTCAAGGTGGAGATGTCTGGCAATGACGAGACGAGCTGCCGTGAGGCGCTGCTCCGCGTCCCGGACCTGCTCCAGCCGTTCAAGATGATTCGCCCCAACCTCTCCGCACCGGCCGTCTGCCGGGCCGAGTAGTCCTCGCCGTGCGACCCGCCTCCGGCGCCGTGCCGGAGCTCGGGCGCTGGAAGGACTTCCGCCGGAGCCCTGCTTCAGGGCCCCGGCGGCGTTCATCCGCGGGCACGTGCTTCGCGCGCCTCAGTTGATGCGCAGGGCCAGCTTGCCCAGGTGGTGCTTGCCCACGGCCTCGTGCGCGCCGCGGACGTCATCCAGGCGGTAGACCTTCGATATCTCCACGTGGAAGGGGCCGGACTCGATGAGGCTGTTGAGGCGGCCGAGCACCTTGGGGTTCGCCTCGCCGTTGTAGGCGGTCGCCTTGATGCCATCGGCGCCCTTGGGCGCGGGCTCGACGCCGTTGGGGTACGCGATGTGGCCGCCCTTCTTCACGGCGCCCTTGAGCAGCTCGTCCACCTTGTCTCCACCCACGAGCACCAGCGCCGCGTCGAGGCCATCCGGGGCGAAGTCCCGCACCGCCTTCGCGACGTCGTCGGAGCGGCCGTCCACGGCCTTGTCCGCGCCGAGCTTCTTCATCAGCTCCACGCCGTCCGCACCGGAGGCCACCGCGAGGACCTTCGCACCCAGCCGCTTGGCGAGCTGCACCGCGAGGTGCCCCACGCCGCCGCTCGCGCCGTACACCAGCAGCGTGGTGCCCTGGCCGACCTTGAGGGTGTCCTCCACGCCTTGGAGGGCCGTGATTCCATCCGCCGCCAGCACGCCCGCCTGCTCCGCGCTCAAGCCCTTGGGCACGAGCGCGGTGTCCACGGCCCTCACCGCGGTGTATTCCGCGTAGAAGCCGCCCTTCTCGTTCAGGAAGCCGAAGGCGTAGACCTTGTCACCGACCTTGAGGTTCTTGACGCCTTCGCCCAGGGCCACGACGGTGCCCGCGCCATCCGTGCCGAGCACGTATGGGAAGGAGGCCTTGCTGCCCGGCTTGTAGCCTTCCATCTCGCCCGCGCGCTCGGCGGGGTCCCACTGGCCGATGCCAGCGGTTTCCACCTGGATGAGCACCTCACCAGGGCCTACCTGGGGGACGGGCACCGTCTTGGTGCCGAGTACTTCCGGTCCGCCGAAACGGTCGATGGCGGCGGCCTTCATCTGAGAGGGAACGGAGGTCTTCATGGAAGTGGCTCCTCGCGGGTGGAGGCCCGCGTCGGACAGGGTTCCTCCGCAGGCTGGGCATGGGCGGGGCGGATTGCAGTCGGAGTGACGAAGCCCCGAGCCAGGGCACGGCCTCATGCTCGCCTTACAGGCACGGGAGGGCACCAGGCTGGCGTACAGTCGCGCGGCGGATGTGACCTGACGGTTTCCGGAGGTGGAGATGTCGTCGCGAACGAAGCTGCGCTCGCTGCTCGTGAGTGGTGTCCTGTTGCTGTCCTCCACCGCCGGGAGCGCGAGTGCTCCGAGCGTGTCCCTGGGAGGAGTCGTGCTGCGGGTCTTCGACCGGCAGAAGGCCTCCATCGTCACGACGGACGAGGCCGCGGACCCGTATGGGATGAACGTGGACGCGCTGCTGCTGGTGAAGGTGCAGGGCACCTACGAGGGGGACAAGCCGCTGAAGCTGAAGCTCGTGGTGAGCGCGCCGAAGGAGGAGTCGGAGGCGGGCTCGCGGCGCGCGTGGAAGGTGACGCAGACGCGTGAGCTGCATGCGCTCGCGGAGAAAGGCGAGACAACGGTGCCCTTCCTGCTGCCCTACGAGTGCTCCTCCTCCGTGAAGGTGGTCGTCACCCTGACGGGCCCGGGCATCAACGGGAGCAAGACGCTGGACACCGCGTTTCCGTGCGCGGAGTAGGCGGGTCCGCGCGTCCTCGAGGGTCTTTTTCCGAGGGGTATCCCACACAACCCCTCGGATTGCGGCGTGTCAGACCGAACCGGTAGTTTGCACGCATGCCGGACATCCGACTGCCCGCCGAAGCGAAGTTCAAGACCGAGCTGGAAGCCCTCGCCGCCCACGACGACAAGCCCCGTCCTCCTGGATGGGCGCTGTCGCCTCGCGCCGTGGAGACATACATCCTCGGCGCCGCCAAACCCGTGGGCGGCGTGACGATTACGCCCAAGTACGTCGGCGACAAGGGACTCATCCAGGTCTGCATCGCCACCCTCGCCTCGGACCGCGCGCTGATGCTCGTGGGCGAGCCCGGCACCGCGAAGAGCTGGCTGTCCGAACACCTGGCCGCCGCCGTCAGCGGCACCTCCGCCCTCATCGTCCAGGGCACCGCCGGCACCAGCGAGGACCACCTCAAGTACTCGTGGAACTACGCGCTGCTGCTCGCGCAGGGCCCCACCC
>NZ_JABXEM010000178.1:0-24149 GCF_013372595.1 Myxococcus sp. AM011 | reverse complement strand
GGCCGGGGCAGGGGCTGGTGCACCGTCCGCTGCGGAGCTGGTGTGACCTGGCAGAGGGACTGGGGTGTCGCCTGCTCACGCCCCGCGGCGTGGACACCACGCATGTCTCGCTCACCTTCGAGCCCCTGGGCCCGGAGGCCTCCTGGCACGCGGGCGGGACTGCCTCCGAAGAGGTGTCACTCCAGGAGCGCTACGGCGTGGACTCCGCCTTCGCGCGCGTGCGCAAGCTGGAGGACGCGGGGTTCCTGTTGCCCTGGCTGGAGGCGCTGGGCCGGGTCCGCCTGCCCGAGGGCGCACGGGTGCTGGACCTGGGCGTCAATCGCGGAGACGAACTGGCGGCCTTCGCCTGGCTGGAGGGCGCGCCGGACGTCACCTTCGTCGGCGTGGACCACAGCGCCAGCGCGCTCGCGGAGGCGCGGGCCCGCTTCCCCGACGCGCGTCACTCCTTCCTCGTCGCCGACCTCAACGCGCTTCCAGAAGGTCTGGGCCGCTTCCACCTGGTGGTCTCCGTGGGCACGCTGCAGAGCCCCGGCGTGGATGACCACGCGCTCCTTCGCACGCTGGTGCAGGAGCACCTGGAGCCCGAGGCCACGCTGGTGCTCGGCTTCCCCAACTCCCGCTTCCGCGACGGAGAGGTCGTCTACGGCGCGCGCGTGCGCAACCTGCGCGAGCCGGACTTGTCCCTGTTGGTGAAGGACCTCTCGTTCTACCGCCGCTACCTGCACCAGCACGGCTTCCGCACGTACCTCGGTGGCAAGTATGACCTGCTGCTCACGGCGGTGCGCGGCCCGACTCAGTCCTCGGCCTGAACGTCCTCGGGCTTGACGCCCCAGTCCGCCAGCACCTGCGCCTCGTCCTCTTCGCTCTTCGTCTTCTTGAAGCGGGCATCGGACACGCCCTTCACCCGTCGCTCGCACGCGGCCCACGTCGCGTGGCGCTTCACGCTGCGGCCCACCTGGCTCAGGTAGGAGTGCGCCTTGGCCTTCTTTTCCTTCTCCTCCCGGGGCTTCTCGGGAGGCAGGGACGTGTCCTCGGGCACGTCGTACACGTCCACGTCGTAGCCGACGAGTGGGCCGCTGTAGAGCCGCATGCCCTTGCCACGTGAGAAGGACACGGCGATGGCGTCCACCCGCTCGTTGCCCGGCACGCCCACGTGCCCGCGGACGTAGTGCCACTCGACGACGGCGGCCTCACCGGAGTGGGTCTGCTTGCGCTGGGCGAGCAGCGCCATCAGCCGCTTCCAGTAGATTGTGTTGGCCACCTCCTTGCCGTCGGCCGTCTTCCAGCCGCGCTTGCTCCAACCGAAGGCCCAGCGGGTGGCACCCTGAATCACATAGGTGGAGTCCGTGTGGATGTGCAGCGGCCCCGGCGTCGCCTCCAGGTGGCGCAGCGCCTTGCCCACGGCCGTCAGCTCCATCCGGTTGTTGGTCGTCTCCGGCTCGTGGCCGCCCAGCTCCGTCACCTGCCCGTCCGGCGTGGCGATGAGGGTGCCCCAGCCTCCCGGGCCTGGGTTGCCGGAGCAGGCTCCGTCGGCGAAGACGAACGTGGCGTGACTCTTCATGCCACCACCCTAGGCGGCCCCGGGTTCGCCCTGCCAGGAGGACTCGCGCCGCCGGCGTCCTCGGGCTGACACGAAAGTCGTGATTCCATGCACGGCCCGAGGACTCCCTCGCTGGTACTTCATCCTGGTACATGGATTGCTCTCGGCCTCCCGGTTCGGGCCCATGGGCCGAGGGTGCCCGAGGGAAGGCCCGTCATCGCCATGCAGACCGCGCATCCTGCTTCGCCACGTCCTCCGAGCTCCTCCTGGCCCCATCCGTCGCGTGCCCGCGCGTGGGCCGCGCGTCTGGCGCTGCTGGTGGCGAGCGTCGCCTCGGTGGCCACGTCCATGTCGGAACCGTCCCCCGTCGTCGTCGAGTCCGAGCCGGGCACGCTTCAACTGTCGGATGCGTCTCCCACCGCCCGCGCGGTCCTCCCGGTGAAGGTGCACGTTCCCAGGGGCTCCAAGCAGACGGTCTGGGTGACGATGCGCGCACCGCTCTTCGCGAAGTGGACCCAGGACGAGGCGGGCGCTCTGGAGCAGCCCGTCATCGAGGCGAAGCTCGTCTTCGGTCCGCGCGCCGTCACCCTGGCCTCCTCCGCGCCCCTGGCCGCTGGAGAGGCGGGCGCGGTGCGCTTCGAGGCCCTGTCGGATGGGGACGTCTGCCAGTTGGAGCAGCCGTGTGAGTGGGAAGCGGCGCTGGAGCTGACCCTGCAGGGCGCGGCCGAGAAGGACATCCAGGGCACGGTGGACGTGGAGTGGCGGATGGTGGCCGAGGTGAGCATCGACGAGACGGAGGACTCGGCGCCGGACGGGCTCGAGGTCATCCTGGGGCCCCGCTGAGTGGTGAGTGTCTCCATCCCCACCTCCACGACGACGCGGCCCGTGCCGGGCGACACGCTCCTGCATCCGCTCGTGTTCGGCGCGGTGCTGGTGTTGGTGCTCAATGACCACGTGCTGAAGGTCCGCTGGCCGTCGTGGTGGACGGGGAAGCTGTCGGACGTCGCCGGGCTGGCCATGTTCCCGCTCCTGCTCCAGGGACTCTGGGAGCAGTCCGTCTCGCGCGGGTCCCAGCCGTTCCAACCCTCGCGCGCGGTGTTGACCACGTGCCTGGTGATGACGGCGCTGGTCTTCACCGCCATCAAGGTGTTCGAGCCCGCCGGTGACTGCTGGCGCTGGGGGCTGGGCACGTTGCAGTGGCCGGTGCGCGCGGCGTGGGCGTGGCTGTCCGGGCGGGTGATTCCAGGCGTGGCGCCGGTGGCTCACACGATGGATGTCACGGACCTGCTGGCGCTGCCCGCGCTGTCGGTCTCCCTGTGGCTGGGGCTGCGGCGCGTGAAGCACCTTCGCTGAAGCGCGGGTCAGAGCGAGCCGAGGAACGTCAGCAGGGCCTCCCGGTCCTCCAGCAAGAGCCGAGTGTAGCGCTCCTGCGCGGGCGCGGCCTCTCCGCCATGCCACAGCACGGCCTCCTCGAGGTTCCGGGCCCGGCCGTCGTGCAGGAAGCGCGTGTGGCCGCTCACCGTCTGGGTCAGGCCGATGCCCCACAGGGGCGGGGTGCGCCACTCCTGGCCGGTGGCGAGCCCGTCCGGACGTCCATCCGAAAGGCCCTCGCCCATGTCGTGCAGCAGCAGGTCCGAGTACGGGAAGATGCGCTGGCGCGACAGCTCCGGGAAGCCAGGGACCTCCTCGGTCTCCATGGGCCGGTCCACGTGACAGGAGGCGCAGCCGATGGCGCGGAACACCGCCTTGCCGCGCAGCACGCCGGGCGTGTCCCACTCCCTGCGCTTCGGCACGGCCAGCAGCCGCGTGTAGAAGACGAGCCGCTCCAGGTCGTAGTCCTTCACGTCGGGAGCGCCAGCGCCCACGGGGGCGCCCTCGGGCTCCTGGGCGCGGGGATACACCTCGTTCGTCAGCCCCATGTCCGCCACCAGCGCGTGTGTCACCTGTTGGAGCAGCGTGGGCTGGTTGGCCTTCCACCCGAAGCGGCCCATCCGCGTGCGGCGCTCCTTCACGTCCTCGACCTGGTTGGCGCGCCCGGAGATGCCATCGCCGTCGCGGTCCTCGGGGTCCGCCAACGCCAGCAGCGTCTCCTCGGGAATGGCCTCCAGCAGCCCCAGCCCGAAGTTGGCCGGAGCCACGCGGGGGGAGAACGGCGTGCCGTCCTCCAGCGGGCCGCGCGACAGGTCCTTGAAGCGGTAGCGGGGACGCAAGAGGGAGTAGGGCTCTCCGGTGGAGAACGTGCCGCTCGACTCCTCGTGGCCCACCTCGACGGTGCCCTCGCCGCGAGGCTGGCCGAGCTGATGGAGGTCGAGCTGCTCGCCGTACACCGGATGAGGCCCGGGGCCCGTGGGGGAGCCGAGCTGGAAGGCCATCGACACCAGGGGCTCGGAGGGCGAGAGGGGAGGGCGTCCGCGCCCGTCCTTCACGTGACAGCCCATGCAGGAGTTGGAGCTGAAGAGCGGGCCCAGTCCGGGGCCATGGCCGGGGTCGCTCCAGTCGCGGTCGAAGACGCGCTTGCCCAGGTGGAACTCCGGCCACCGGGAGCGGTCCATGTTCGGCGGCGAGCGGCCAAAGGCATTGCGCCCCGCGTCCTTCACCGTGGCGGCGCCGCCGGGCAGCTCCTCGTCCAGCTCCAGGGCCAGGTCGAGCTGTCCCAGCACCAGGGGAGGGGGCAGGGGACGACGCCCCGTCTGCGCCCACACCGCGGTGAGCAGCAGGGCTCCAAGGGGGATGCCCAACAGATACAACCGCCGGCTCATCGGGGTGTCTCCAGGGAGGCGGGAAACGACACCGGGCGGGACAGGACGGCTCCCGCCCGGTGGGGCGCCCGTGCTCAAGGCACGGGCGGGACGACTACTTCGCCGCCGGCTTGAAGGACTCGCTCAGGATGTTGATGCCCTGCGCGGTCGCCTTCACGTCGATGCCCGTGAAGCCGTTGTACGGATAGTGGCCGTCCTCGATCTCCTCGATGAACTCCACGGAGTCACCAGTGAGGACCTTGCCGTCGTCCAGCGTCACGGAGAACGTGGAGCCGTCGGTGCGCAGGCGCCAGCCGCACGCGCCCACGTTGGCCGGCGCGGTGGGCGCCTCGCCGGTCTTGTTCCAGATGATGTCCAGCTCGAAGAAGTCCGCGTACGCCACCAGCCAGCGGATGAAGTCCCGCCAGTTGTTGAACACGATCATCCGGTTGGCCGTGTTGGTGGACGTTCCCTGGAGCACGCCCTCGCGGTACACGTTCATCCGGTAGTTGGAGCCGCCCGGCGCGCCGCTGAACGTCGGGGTGATGAAGGCGCTGTTCGCCTCACGACCCGGCGCCACGCGCAGGGTGCTGACCACCTGGTCACCCGAGCGCGCGTCCAGCTGCAGCACGCCCGAGGTGCTGCCGAACTTGATCTCCGACGCCTGCGACCAGCTCGCCGCCCGGGCGAAGGTGCTGGCGACACCGTCCGACTTCACGTTGCGCAGGTTCGTCACGGCCAGGCCCTGCTTCATCGACGACAGCTGCGCATTGCCCAGCGCGCAGCTGCTGATTCCCTCGAAGCGCTCCACGCACTTCGACTCGGCACCGGCCTCCTGAGTGGCCACGTCACCGTCCGTCGCCGTGGGCTCCTCGCCCTGACAACCCGACATCACGCTCAGAAGCGCCGCCGCGAAAAAACGGCCCATCATCTTCAACCGCATGGATTTACCTACCTCTTGAATAGGGGGGTCTTCTCCGCCGAGAGAGCGCTGCATCCGGTGCCGGCCCAGCCCGAATGCTCTCCTTCCGGCGGCGAGCCATCCCCTTGCACCCCGCAGGCCAGCGCCCGCCGGCATGTCTCGCCTCCTCTGTATCAGCTAGGAATTGCGCCGCGCGCCGCGCCCCTCTGTAGCGCGTACCGTCACAGCCCCGCGTTGAAATGTATCGTTTCATGCTACAGCGGGTTGACCGAGCGTGACATTGACGCATTCGGTGCGTGCGGCGTGTTTCCGAGCGTGTCTTGGTATGGTCGGATTTCGATTCCGAGAATCATTATCAAAATGGTGAGGGCCGCGAATCTGGACAAGTCGGGTCATCAGTCTTGGTGAGCCCTCCCTGACGAGTCTTTTTTACGAGTGAATGAGAATAACTCTGCTTTTACGCTGAGACTGGAAGGTGGACCCTGGGTCGAGGCCGCCTGGACAGGAATAATGCGGAACCGGTATAAAACTCTCTGTCGGACTGGAGACACTGGTGATTCCGCCAACCTCATTCATACAGGTCCTGACGCTCTGAGAAGGGGGCATTCCCATGGCTCGTTCGTCTTTGTCCCGCGGTGTCCGTCTGCTCAATCGCGGCCTTTTCTCGTCTGTTCTCGCGGTATCCCTTTCGGCATGTGAGCCGGCGGGACAGGCAGAGCCTCTCAATCCCGCTCCCCAGGAGACGGAAGAAGTGGGTGTCGACGCGAAGGCGCTGCTCGACCGCGTGGCGGCGTCCTCGTTGCGGCCGTTGTCCCATGAGCCGGTGCCGCAGGTGGTGGGCAGCCGCATCATCAACAAGGCAGCCGCCATCCGGCTGGGCAAGGTCTTCTTCTGGGATATCCAGACGAGCGGCGACGGCCAGACGGCGTGCGCGAGCTGTCACTTCGCTGGCGGCGCGGATGACCGTCGCGTCAACACCGTGCACCCGGGCGCCGACAATGTCTTCGACAGCATCTCCGGCCCCGGTGAGACGTTCACCCTGGCCAAGATCACCAGCGATGACCGCATCGGCTCGCAGGGCCCGCTGCGCGCGCAGTTCTGGGATCTGGATCCGGACCCCACCGTCGCGGCGGACGTCTGTCAGGTGGTTCCCGACGTTCCGTTCAACGAGCACCGGCTGGTGGGCCCGCGTCACAGCCCGACCGTCCTCGGCTCGGGTTTCTACCGCAACCAGTTCTGGGGCGGTGAGGCCAACCACTTCTTCAACGGCGTGAACATCTGGGGCTTCACCGACAACAACACCCAGGGCTTCCTGGTGCGCATGGAGAACGCGTCGCTCGCGTCCCAGGCCACCGGCCCCGTGACGAACCTCTCCGAGCAGTCGTGCAACGGCCGCCCGCTGCTCGGCCCCTACAGCCTGGGCGAGAAGCTGGCCGCGCGCCAGCCGATGCAGCACCAGCGCGTCTCCACCACGGACAGCGTGCTGGGGCACCTGGCCAACCCCACCGGGCCGGGCCTCATCTGCAACGGCGCGCCGTGCACGTATGACCAGCTCATCCGCGAGGCCTTCGGCGACGCGCTGGCCAACATCTCGGTCAACGTCTTCTCGCTCATCTGGGGCGAGGCGCTCCAGGCCTACCAGGCCACGCTCATCCCGGACCAGACACCCTTCGACAGCTTCCTGCAGGGCAACCTGGGCGCGCTGACGAACAAGCAGCTCAAGGGCCTCAACGTGTTCGTGGGCAAGGGCGAGTGCGTCAACTGCCACACCGGCGCCATGCTGTCCGACGCCACCATGAGCTGGTACGAAAGCACCGGTCCGCTCAACCGCGACGGTGGCGACACGGGCTTCCACAACATCGGCGTGCGCCCCACCGACGACGACCTGGCGCGCGGCGACCTGGGCATCTTCGGCGGCGTGCCCAACTCCATCAGCCAATCCCCGTTCGACATGGGCGCGTTCAAGACGCCCACCCTGCGCAACGTGGGCCTGACGCCGCCGTACTTCCACAACGGCGGCTATCCCACGCTGGACGACGTGGTGGACTTCTACGCGCGCGGTGGTGACTTCAACAACCCGGAGAAGTCGCTCGACATCAAGCAGCGCGTCTTCAGCGCGAGCGACCGTTCCGCGCTGGTGGACTTCCTCTCCAACGCGCTCACCGACTGCCGCGTCTACACGTACCGCGCGCCGTTCGACCACCCGGAGCTGCCGTTCCCCAACCGCGCGACGCTGCCCGCCACGGGCCGCGGTGGCAGCGGCGCCTGCCGCTAGGCTCGGCTCCACGCTGGTGCTGAATCAGAGCCACCCGAGGGGCGCGTCAAGCCCCCGGGTGGCTTTGCCCTTTTTGCGCGGGATGTCAGGGCTCGCGCGAGAATAGACGGAAGTCTCGGCTCCCGGGGCTCGCTTGATGCTCCGGGAGGCCCGTGGAAGAGTTCCTGGCATTGGTGTCAGGTCTGAACAACAGGTTCCTCCCAGGAGTTGTCGCATGAGTGAGCAAGCCGTGCCCATCGACCCGCATGAGACGCTGTACCTGCCCATGCGGCGCCGCTTCATGAGTGAGTACGTCCAGACGCCCGAGGGCACGAACGAACTGCGCATCTATTACGGGCTCAAGGAGATCTCCATCGAGGAGGCGGACCTGCACTCCTTCGGTGAGAACCTGCTCAAGCAGGACCAGTTCATGGCGGCCATGGCCACGCGCTGGAGCAACGGCGAGCCGTATCCCTGGGAGCGCATCAAGGAACTGCTCGAGCAACTGCTCGCGGAGAACATCCTGTCGCGCGAGGCGCCGAAGCTGTCGCAGGAGACGGACTACCACAAGATGGTGATGGAGTCGGAGGCCCGGCGGCCCGCGCCCACGGAGGCCATGTGGTGGAACCCCGACACGGAAGGGGTGCTGCAGAAGCTGGTGGGCCGGCCGATGGAGTTCGGCTTCCTGGAGGCGATGCTGCCCGTGCACCGCGCGGCGCACGCGGCGCTGGATGCCGAGGGGCGGCACATCGGCGAGAACAACGTCTTCCCGGACTCCATGCGCATGCGGATGGAGACGGAGTGGCGCATGTGCCCGTACCCGGGAAGCCGCTTCAAGGACGACGCGCTGATGAACGTGACGGCGCTGAAGTCCATGTCCAAGCACTGGAAGCCCACGCTCCAGGCGTTGCTCATCCTCCGCGACGCGTTCCTGAAGCGCTATCCGCTGCTGCCGGATGGCCAGTGGCGCATCGGTGACTTGCACGCGTTCAGCTGCGCGGTGCTGGCACTGCCGTCGTCGCTGCTGCTGCGCGGCAAGGACCCCATCCCCAACGGGACGTTGGACCCGGTGCTGTCCTCGGTGTTCCGCGTCACCGACGGCGTGCGCATGGTGAGCATCTACCTGATGTTCCTGCCCGAGCAGCCCATGCCGTATGAGACGCCCATCAACCCGGCGTCGCTGCTGCACCTGACGGAGCGCGACAACCACTTCCTGTCCACGCGCGGCGTCTGCGCGGGCCCGCCGCACATGGTCGACGAGTTCTTCGCGACGATGCTCGACGGCAAGCCCATGGCGGGCGAGCCGCTGCCGGAGCCGTCGTGGCTGGCGGAGATTCCCGCCGCCATCGACTACGGCCTGCGCGGGCTGCAACTGTATTCACTTCAGTTCACCCTGTGGGCTCACATGTGCGCCACCTACGAGCGCATCCGTGACGCGGTGCTGCAGGCCGAAGGGCCGGCGGACAGCGGCTGGGGGCGGCTCAGGAAGCGCATCGAGAAGGACTGGAAGGTCATCCTTCCCACCCGGCAGAACACGCTGGTGCAGCGTGAGTGGGCCAAGGCCCGCTACGTGGAGATGTATGACCGCGCCCAGCGCGGCCTGCGTGGCTTCAGCGAGGCCGCGCTGCAGAACATCAGCGACGTCTTCTCCCCGCCGAAGGACGCGGTGCACGCCCAGACGGCGGAAGCGCTGCGCACGCTGTTCCGCGAGCGCGCGCCGGTGCCCGAGGGCTCGCGTCCCGAGCTCATCGACGCCGTCGCCGAGGCGCTGGCCGACTACCTCACCATCGAACGCTCGGCCCTGGGCACGCTGGAGAACGTCCAGCGCGAGGTGAACGCGCTGCTCCAGCGACAGCATCCGGACCGGCACTTCACCAACATGGACCTCTCCATCCACCACCGGCTGCGGTTCGCCACGATTGGCGTGCTGCCCTACCTGCTGGATGTGTTTCGCGAGGAGCTGGGGGTGGGCATCGAAAGCCACGTGGAGGCCGTCAAAATCACGCCTGAAACGCCCCGCGCCGCGGCTGCTTGAAATGACGCAATGTTTCACTCCCGGGCCTGGAACGATTTATTCATGTTTCAGGTCCGGGTGGCTTGACTCGCTTGTTTCACGGACTTATATCAGTGAGCGCCGATGAGACATTTATCTTGAATGTCGCGTCTGGTGGCGCTGTCCCGAAAACCAGGAGCAAGCACATGAAGATCAAGTCCAAGGTTCGTGGTGGTCCTCGCGGTTGCGGTCCCGGCGGCACCGTCATCATCTACGCCGAGCTGTGATTCACGGCTGATTGCTTGTCCTTCGGTCGTCAGTGGGCGGAGCCTCCGCCTGCTGGCGACCGTTGTCGTTTCTGGTGCTGGAGCGCGCCCTGCTTCAGCGCGTCAGGGATGGGCGATGACGATGAGCGTGGGTGCCCGCGCGTTGACGCAGTTCATCACCTTGCGCATCGTCACCGGGTCCAGCGCGCCGAACGCCTCGTCGAGCACCACCACCTGGACGCGCTGAAGCAGGGCGCGCGCGACGAAGATGCGGCTCTGCTCCCCGTGTGAGAGCTGCCAGCCGCGCTCGCCCACCATCTGCAGGATGCCGGCGGGCATGCGTTGCAGCAGGTCCCCGAGGCCCAGCTCCTCGCACAGCTCCCGCGCCAGCTTCACGTCTTCCTGTGTGTGGGGCCAGGAGCGGCCCAGGAGCAGGTTCATGGCCAGCGTGCCGGAGACCACGTGGTTCTCGTGGAACTGGGGCGCGCCGGCGATCTGCGCGCCCCAACCGTCCGGCGTCCACGTGGACATGTCCAGGCCGCGCAGCAGCACCACGCCCGCGCCCTGGCGCCGCAGGCCCGTGAGGATGGAGGCGAGGGTGGACTTGCCGGAGCCGGAGGGCCCCTCCAGCAGCACGCGCTCTCCGGGACGAATGGACAGCGAGGCACCCTCCAGCACCGCGCGAGGCGAGGTCGGGTGCTTGAAGAACACGTCGCGCACCTCGAGCAGGGCCTGGCTCTTCGATGGCGCTTCGGTGGAGGCGATTGGCGCCACCTGGGGCACGCCGTCCTCGCCGTCCTTCGTCGCGCCCACGGCGCCAGCGAGCCGGGCCGCGTCCAGCATGGGGCGCACGCCGGTGAACAGCACGCGCGAGCCGATGAGCGCCAGCGCGCCCACGGCCATGGACATCACCGCGCGCGCGCCCAGCAGCGCCGCGCCCACGCCCACCGCGATGCTCGCCGTGGAGGCGCCGGCCAGCACGTTCGGCAGCGTGGCGATGATGGCCACCGGCAACACCCCCCGGCGCGCGAGCGTCATGATTCGCGCGGTGCCCATGTCCCAGCGCTCGGAGGCGTCCGCGTAGCGGGCCACCTCCTGGTCCTCCTCCTCGTGCCAGCGCGACGGCTGCTCCTGCGCCAGCCGCGTGCGGTGGCCGAGCATCCGCTCGATGAGCGCGTGCGTCATCACCACGCGCGCCTCCGTCCAGCCCCGGAACAGCGCCGTCTGCCGGGCGATGAGCACACCCAACAGCGCGCAGAACACCAGCAGCGCCACCAGTCCCAGCCAGCCCGCGGGACCGGACAGGGTGACGCTGCCCGCCAGCGTCAGGTCCACGACCGCGAGCAGGCTGGTGAAGCTGCCGGCCAGCACCATCTGCTCCATGCCGGCGCTCTCGAAGGTCCTCCCCACGTACTCGCCGATGCCGCCCCGGCGCGCCTCGTCCACCGGCAGCGAGAGCGCTCCAGCCAACAGCCGCCGTCGCAGGAGCGCGGAGAGGTCCAGCGCCAGCGTGCCCTGCGTCCACGCCAGCGCCGCCTGCAGCGGCACCGCCGTCAGACCCATCAACGCCCAGGCCCACAGCCAGCCCTGGTCCAACTGCCCCTCGAAGGCCCCCTGGCCAATCAGCCACCAGCCCGCGAGCACGCAGACCTGGATGAGCACCGCCAGCACCAGCAGGAGCATGATGCGGGGCGGAGCCGACAGCGCCTTCAGGTGGTGGAGGAGCCTGGCACCGGGGGGCAGGCGCAGCGTGCGCGCGGCGACCAGGTGCGTGTTGGCCAACTGCGCGCCCAGAAGCGCGCGGCGGGCGAGCGTCCGGTGCGGCTCACGCAGCCCGGTTCCCTCGAGCACCTTGTCCACGGTGTTCACCTGCGTGCCCTCGACGAGCGCCTGCACGGCGGCGGTCAGCTCGTTCATGGGGACGTCGCGGACCGTCTCGTCGGGCGTGAGCACGCGCGCCGTCGCACCGGACGCGGACACGCGCAGCAGCGCGACGACCTGGACGCCCTCGGTGGTGATGACGTCCAAGAGCGCGGGCGCGGAGCGCTGGATGGCCTTGGCCACCTCCCCATGCCGCGTGTAGTGCAGGTCCAGCTCCAGCCCCTGGGACTGGGCCGCCGCGTCCAGCCACTCGCCCAGCCGGTTCGGGTCCTCCGGCGCCGCGCCCATCAGCTTCGCCGAGGTGCGCGGCAAGGGCAGGCCCACCCGGCGCGCCAGCGCCTCCAGCGCCTCCGCGCCCCGCTTCATCGGCCAGGCCAGGCCCGTCAGCGGCCCCGCCTTCCTCCGGGTCGACTCCTTCGCCACGCCGCTCACGCCGCCCCCTTCCGCGAGACGTTCTCATCCCCGGCGGGCTCTTCGTTGAGCAGGCCGTGGTCCAGCACCATCCGCCGCCAGCCGCCGTGGCCCGTCAAATCCCGGCGCATCTGCTCCTCTTCGTCGAGCAGCGAGCGGTACACGGAGTCCTCGCGCTGGGCGAGCCGCTTCGGATGGTCGTCCTCCACCAACTGCCCGCCCTTGATGACGAGCACCCGGTCGAACGTCAGCGTCTCCGCGATGTCATGCATGATGCACAGGAGCGTGGCGCCGGACAGCTCCGCGCGGGAGCGCTCCAGCAGCGCCGCGCGCCTGTCCCGCTCCAGGCCGCGGAACGGTTCGTCGAAGATGGCCAGCCGCACCCCGGGACGTAAAAGCGCCCGGCCCAGGCGCACCCGCTGCCCCTGGCCGCCGGACAGCAGGCTGCCGCCCTCGCCCAGCTTCGTCTGCAGGCCATGGGGGAGCTTGTCGAGGAACTCGATGAGGTCCGCGGAGCGCAGGGCCTGGCCCACGCGAGGCAGCACGTCCGTGGTCTCCACGCCGTACGCCAGGTTGTCCACCAGCGACTTGTTCCACAGCGTGACTTCGGGCTCCACCCAGGCCGTCTGCCGCCGCAGCCGCGCCAGCACCTGGCCCTCCAGCGGCGCGCCATCCACCTCCACCCGCCCCGACGACGGCCGGTGCCAGCCCAGGAGGATGCCCACCAGCGACGACTTGCCGGCCCCCGAGGGGCCGACGATGGCCACGTGCTCCCCGGGCTTCACCGTCATGTCGATGCCCTGCAGAACCGTGAAGCCCGCGGCCTTCACCTCCACCTGCTGGAGCTTGAAGCCCACGCCCCCCGTCGCGGCCTTCGCATCCACGTCCGCGGCTGCCTCCAGCCCCGCGCCCACCTCGTCGGGCGTCAGCAGGGGCTCCATCAGGCGCGCGGTGAGCGACGACGCGGCGGGGTACTGGCGCAGCGCGTCCGCGAGCTGCTTGCCCAGGGTGGCCACGGCGAGCGCCCAGTAGACGAGCAACAGCACCGCTCCCGGCTGGATGCCCTGGGACACGGCGTGCAGGACGATGGCCACCGAGCCGCCCGTGGCGACCATGGTGGCGATGGTGTCGGTGATGATGCCCCGCCCGAGCAGCGTGCGCGCGGCGCGGACGAACTCGTGCAGCGGCTCCTCGTGGGCCCGGCGAAGCGTCAGCTCCGCGCGGTGGGCCCGCAGCGCCACCGCTCCGCGCATGGCGTCCAGGTAGAAGCGCGACAGCACACCGTCGAAGTCGCGCATCCGCCGGTCCGCCTCCAGGAGCGAGCGCTGGGCGAGCAGCGGCACGGCGAGCGCCAGGCCGCCGCCGATGATGATGAGCGGGGCGCTTCCAGGGGCCAGCCACGTCAGGCCGGCCAGGGTGACGAGCAGCTCCGAGGTGGCACGCAGCACGCCGACGGCCATGGTCGGCACGCTGCGCACCTGGTGGATGCCGTGGCAGCGCTGCGCCATGTCGGACACCAGCCGGCTCTTGAAGTAGCGGTCTCCCAGGCGGGGAATCTTGTCGAGGAACGCCAGCCGCAGCCGCACCTCCAGCCGCCGGCCCAGCCGCAGCGTCCCCAGCGACAGGGGCAGCTCCATGAAGAAGAGCATCCCCATCAGCACCAGCAGCGTGACGATTCCCGCCAGCCGCTGCTCCTGGGTGGTGAGGTAGCGGCCCGCGTCGATGATGCCGCGCAGGAGCAGCGCCTCCAGGAACCCGCCCACGGCGGCCGTCAGGGCGATGGCCGCGAGCACGGAGGGCGCCAGCACGCCGTCCTTGCGCATCAGTGCCACCAGCTCCCGCAGCGGCCGGGTCGGGGGCTCGCTCAGGGCAGCCTGGAGCTCCGCGGACAGGGGCGGCTCGTCCGCGCCACGCTCCGTCTTCTGTCCCCGGGCGAGGATTGCCACCACGCCTCGCAACGTGACCTCCTCCGCGTCGGGAGGCCCCACGGCCGTCCAGTAGGAGGAGGGGATGACCGTCTCCGCGCGCCCCTCCTCGAGCGCGACGCGCACCTCGCGCGCGAGCTGCTCCAGGAAGCGGGAGGAGGCCTCACCCCGCTGGACACCGCCGCCTTCCACCAGCGTCTGCACCATCCGCGCCGCTGCGTCCAGGCAGGCCACGCCCTTCCACGTCGGGTCCGCCAGGGCCTCCGCGAGCAGCCGCTCCGAGAGCGTCGAGTCGGCGAGCGCCCTCAGCCGCAGGCGCATGCCCGCGAGGAACTCCTCGGTGCCGGCCCACTCCCGGAAGCCCTCGGCGGGGACGGGCAGGGCGTGGACATAGAGCCGGTCCATCAGCTCGTTCACGGACACCCATCGCCGTCCCAGCGCGGGGTCCATGATCTGCACCAGGTTGCCCCACCGTCGCCAGATGACGATGAAGTGCAGGTTGCTGTCCGCCAGCCGCACCACCGCGAGCGCGGGCAGTGCCTTCGTTTCCGGCAGGAGCACCTGGTCCAGGGGGAGGACGACCTGGGTGGCGTCCAGGCCCAGCTTGCCGGCCAGCTCCTCCAGCACGTCGATGGACGTCCCGTCGATGTCCGTCTGGCAGGCCTCGCGCAGACGGCCGTAGCTGACCGACACGCCGAAGCCGTCGAACAGCGCCTTGAGGGCCGCCGGACCGCAGTCCATGGCGGAGGTCTGGATGACCTCGGGGATGAGCAGCTTGCGTTTGCTCGCCATGGCTCAGTTCCCGCCCCTCGACATCTCCAGCTCCCGGGGCGTGCGCGGCGGCAGCGGGCGCGAGCGCGCGGGCGGCTCCAATCCCCGGCCCAGCGCCCGCAGCACCAGCCGCAGCGGCGTGGCCTCCTCCACGGCGATGTCCACCGTGCCCGGCAGCCCGTGCTCCATCGGGATGCCCACCGGCATCTCGTCCACGGACAGCTCCACGCGCACCAGCCCGTCGCGGGCCTCGCTCGCCACCGCCACCACGGTGGCTCGCACCATGCCGAACTCCGTCCACGAGAAGCCCTCCAACTTCATCCGCGCCCGCTGGCCCGCGCGCACGCGGCCCAGGGCGGTGGCGGGGGACAGCTGCGCGACGACGCGCACGTCCCCGCCCGCGACGACGGTGGCGATGCGGTCCCCGGCCCTCACCTGCGTGCCCACGCGCACCGAGCTGGTCTCCCCGAGGATGCCGTCCGCGGGCGCCTTCACCACCCGGCGCTCCAACTCGTCGCGCAGCCGCTCCACGGAGGCTCGCGCCACGTTCTCCCCGGACTCCAGCTCCGCGATCTGCCGTCGCAGCGCCGCGACGCGGATGCGCCGCTCGGTGGTCAGCATGGTGCCGTCCATCTTCACGCGCGCCAGCGCCGCGCGCGTGGCCTGCTCCACCGCCTGCGCCCGCTCCAGCTCCGTGCGCACCCGGCTCCACTCCGACTCACTCACCAGTTGCCGTGAAAAGAGCTGCTCGGTGCTCGTCTTCTCCTCCAGGGCCCGCCGCGCCAGCGCCTCCGCCTCCGCGAGCCGGGCGCGCGCCTCGTCCACGCCCGCCGCGCCGCGCTCCTGCTGGGACTGCAACGCGCTCTGCTCGGCGTCCAGCTCCGCGCGCGCCGCCACCAGCTGCGGCCCCACGCCCTGGAGCAGCGCCTCTGCTTCCGCGAGCAGTCGCGCCTCCTGCTCATGCGCCAGTTCGAAGAGCACCTCGCCCGCGGTGACCTGCCGGTGCAGCTCCACCCGCGTCTTCACCAGCCGCCCCTCCACGGGCGCGTCGACGGCGTAGACCTCCCGGTGCACCTCCAGCCGCGCCTGCACGCTGGGCTCGTAGACGGTGATGCGCGCCCTGACGAACCAGCCGCCCCAGACCGCGAACAACCCCACCGGCAACAACCAGAGCGCCGAGCGCCCTCGTCCCCGTACCAACGCGCGCATGGTGCGCGGGAACATTCCTTCACCAACTCGCATGGACGAAGCCTACCTCATCACAGTTGTTCGACCGACTCCCCGAGCCGCTCCCGGCGCGTCGCCGGGAACCCGGCGCCATCATCGTCCGACAGGCTGACGGCGAGCCCCCACGCACGTGCGTCACCGCGAACCCGCGGCCCTGCCTGCATGGCCTTGCTCCCCGCCACGAATGCGCGGCCCTCCCGGACCTGGAGACCTCGCCCCGGTTACGCGCCGCGCCGGCCAGTCAAGGGTTGTCCGGGCGATTCCAATGCGCGGGATATGGCAAACCTTCTCATCAGAACATGTTTTAAAGGTATTGCGACGCGCGGCGCAATGCCGCCTCCGCGGAGGCGGAACCGTGAGCCCCTCCGCGCGTGTCTCACGGTGAAGTGACGCGCCCGGACTTTGTAGAAATGCCCGACCTGGAGGATTTCAAGACCCTGGGTCATTCTCTCGTTTCGAGAAAATGGGCGAAATATACAAGTATGCGGATCTAAAGGGGATGGCGGGTTTTTCTGTCGAAGGCTTGACTCCGATTTTTCACCGATTTTTAATGATTCTACTCCTGGTGTGTATGGGCTCGTCCCTTGCCGCCGGGAGACAACGTGGTCTCACCGGGAGCAAACACATGAAGATCAAGACCAAGGTTCGTGGCGGTCCCCGTGGCTGTGGTCTCAACGGCACGGTGTTCTATTACGAGGACGTGCTCCTCCCGTAGTCCTCATCCGGGCTGATATCCGCCCGGAATGGACACAAAGTCGCCAGCGGGCGGAGTATCGCTCGCTGGCGATTTCTATTTGGAGAGCCCTCCGTTTCATATGCTGTGGTTTCGCGGAGACTGAGAGGGGTTGTGGCGTGAGAGGCTACAAAGACTTTCGTCTCAATCTGCACGGCGCGACTTGACTGGCCGATTACACCCGTCTTTAATGATTCTACTTCGGACGCGAAGCGATAAGTCGAATCGCATGCAATGGCGGAAGGCTCGCCGCGTAGTTCCGGAGGTCTGGGAATAGCGAACCGGGCGGAGGGTTTCGAGGGGACGGGTGAGCCCATGTTCGCGACGGGAATCCGGCGGCGGCGTTGATACAACGAGCGGCTCGAGAGTTCGAATGTCAGAGGGGTGTGCTTATTGTCCGGCTCAGTCCAGGGAACAAACGCACGCAAATCCCTTTTCAGGTGTCGTCCGTAGAGTCGGTGTTCCATTCCGGAGCGCTGGTTTGTCCAAGGAGTTCATCATGCAGATCAAGACCAAGGTTCGTGGCGGTCCCCGTGGTTGCGGCGGTGGTGGCACGGTCATCCTGCCGACCCGTCCGGGCACGCAGATTCCGTAGTCGTTTCTGTCTTTCCTGCTCTCCAGGTTGTCTGGAGCAACGCTGAACGTTCACCAGGAGCACATCATGCAGATCAAGACCAAGGTTCGTGGCGGTCCCCGCGGTTGTGGTGGCGGTCTGTCTCCCGTCATCGTCCGCACCCTCCCGTAATCGCTCCTGGCTGAACGCCAGTCGGTTCCGGTTGTTCCTTCATCAAGATCTCTCACCAGGAGCACACATCATGCAGATCAAGACCAAGGTTCGTGGCGGTCCCCGTGGTTGCGGCGGTTCTCTCCCCGTGCTGACTGGCACGGTTCGCACGCAGCTGCCGTAGTCGTTTCTTCATCACGATTTCACACCAGGAGCACACATCATGCAGATCAAGACCAAGGTTCGTGGCGGTCCCCGTGGTTGCGGTGGTGGCACCAAGCTGCCCGTGCTGGCGCAGCTGCCGTAGTCGTTCCTTCAACTCGTTCCACTCCAGGAGAACACCCATGCAGATCAAGACCAAGGTTCGTGGCGGTCCCCGTGGTTGCGGTGGTGGCGTTGCGCTTCCCGTTCGTACCCAGCTCCCGTAGTCGACTGGCGTTGCCAGACGACCTCGTTGGTTAGTGTAGCTTCCACTCAGTCTTCACCAGGAGCTCATCATGCAGATCAAGACCAAGGTTCGTGGCGGTCCCCGTGGCTGTGGCGGTACTCTTCCCTTCCCCGGCCCCATCCTGACCACGACGGACGTGCTCAACTAGTTCTCGTCGGACGCCTCACGGTGTCCGGATAGGACGTAAGTCGCCGGCGGGTGATGTATCACCCGCTGGCGACTGTCATTGCGGGCAATGTCATCCACCTGGACGCTGCCTCCCGAAGGGGAAGCGCGCCAGGCTGGGGGCATGACCATCCATGTCCAGTTCTACGCCTGGCAGGCCGCGATTGTTGGCAACGCCCGGCTGCGAGGTCTGGAGCTCCGGGCGCTGATGCTCGAGGACCCGTATGCCGGGGTCTTCCAGCGCGGGCAGAAAGAGCCCTTCCGGGGCTTCAAGGTGGAGGGGGGCTTCGAGCCTTCCTTTTATTCCTGGTTCGACTCAATGAAGGCCCGAGGGCTCGTCGCCATCCGCTCGCTCGGCTCCCATGAGCCGGCTGACTGGGTCCTCGCCTCACCGCCACACCCGCTTCCCAGGCTGCCGGAGCTGGTGCTCGTGTTCCCGGACCGGAACGTCTGGTACCGCCACGTCTTTCCGTGGCCGGGGGCCGACGGCAAGGTGAAGGGGCCCGAGGAGAGCTTCGAGGAGGCGCCGGAGGAGACGCGCGCCTCGGCCGTGCCGTCCGTGGAGGACGCGGAGCGGGAGCTGCTCGCGGCCACCCGGGCCTATGTCGACTTCGTCGGGCCCAGGGCCCGGGCGGATGACTCGACGGACATGTTCTACGCGACGATGGGGCGCACCGCCCTGGAGCGCCTGCTGGACGATGAGGCGCGGTTCCGCGAGCGCCTGGGGGTGCTGCGGGACGAGCAGAAGCGGGAGTACCAGCGCCGGGCCCGGGACTGGTGGCCGGTGCAGCCCGCGACGAGGGCCATGCGTCCGCTCTACCTGGAGAACGCGGCGAAGAACCTCCAGCTCGACGACTACCTGCGCGTCATGGAGGACGCGGGGCTGTCCTGGCGGGCCGTCCGGCTGGCCTGCGCCGCCCAGAGCCTGGTGCCCCTCAACATGCGCAACGAGCGCACGTCCGAGGAGGCGCTGCCGCCCTACGTCAACGCGCCGGGCTACGTGCCCATCGCCGAGCGGTTCTCCCTCGCGGCGCGGAGCGCTCGCAACGCGGCGGTGAACGCGACGACGTAGCCCCCGGACGCCTCACCGTGGCGAGTCCCCCGAGGTGCCCGGAGGAGAGGGCGCGGGGCGGGTGAGGGCGTCCGAAAAGCCTCCCGCGCGGCGGGTGACGCAGACGTGGAAGCCCTCCACCGTGCCGCAGGAGACGGCGTCCCCCAGGCGCTGGAACGCCTCCAGCCGGGCCGGGTCGACGACGTACACCGTGTCCGCGGCGAGCTGGCCCCGGGCGACGTCGGCCAGGAGCGACTCGCAGACCTCCGTGACGCGCGTCTCGCTGAGCCGGGCCGGGTAGCCGCTGTTGGTCGTCAGGCCTCGCCGGTACGCCAGGTCCCCGAAGCTCACGTAGTCGCGCTCCACGAAGGCGCTCTGGACGCATGGCGACTCGGAGAGGTGCACGTAGGGGGGCACGAGGACGAGGTGCCGGTAGGACGCGTCGATGAGCGCCCACCCGGGCGCCTTGAGCCGGGGCCAGGGCGTGGGGGCGAAGTGGTTGCGCGTCCAGAGGTCCGTGGTGTCCAGGGCCTGGAGCAGCACCGCGCCCAGGAGCAGTCCGGTGGCCACGGCGGGGCGCTGGCGCCAACGCCACAGGGTGAAGGCGAGCAGGCCCGTCAGCACCGCGTAGTGCAGGGGCCAGATGAAGCGGCCCGAGGCGCGAAAGGGGCTCAACAGCGGCAGCAGCGGCGCCACGACCTTGCGAATCGACAGCACCGTCCCGCCCGCCACCGTCAGCACGGACGAGAACGCCAGCAGGGCGAGCAGCAGCAGCACGATGACGAGCGGCGTCCTGGCGCGCAGCTGCTCGCGCACCTGGGGGGCCAGGCCCCGGGACTTCCAGAGCGCCGCCACGGCGAGGGCGAGGACGCCCGTGCCCAGGTAGCCGAAGCCCTCGTACTGGCCGGCGGCGGTGGGCAGGCCCGGCAGCATGCGGGACCAGTCCATCGGGTTGACCAGGGTGAGCAGGTCGGAGCTGAAGTGGCCGAAGCCCGCGGACCCCGAGCGCACGCCCAGGCCCACATAGCCGAAGAGGACGAACAGCGCCGCCGGCACCGCGCACAGCACGGCGAGCGCCAGGGCCGCCTCGCGCCGTGACAGGTGCTGCTCCTTCCACGTCACGGTGGCGAGCAGGGACAGGCCGAGGGCGAAGACCATCACCTCCAGGTAGGGGTGGATGCCGGAGGCGAGCGCGTTGAGCAGGAGCGCCCACGCCAGCGACGTCCATGCCTGCCGGGGGCTCGCGCGCGGACGCAGGTTCAGCCAGAGCATGCCCGTGAGCAGCCACTGCGCGCACAGCGTGTCGTGCCCCGTCCGGTACAGCAGCACGGGCGCGAGGACGAACAGGGCGCCACCGAGGAAGCGCTGGAGGACGTTCGGCGTGAAGAGGCCCGTCAGCTTCGCGCCCAGCCAGCCCTGGAGCATGAAGCACAGGGCGAGCCACGGGCCGATGAACTGGAAGTCCCGGGGCAGCCAGCGCGTGAAGGGCTTGAGCGCGAGCGACACCCACGGATTCGAGTCGGAGAGGGCGACCGTCATGGGCAGCGGGCGCAAGAGGCTCGGCGTCCCGCCGAGCGGAAAGCCCCAGGGCGCGTCGCGGAAGTGCATCCAGCCGAGCGCGTGCTGCGCGAAGTCTCCTCCCAGCCAGTCCAGGTGGGTGGGATTCAACGTGGGGCCACCGCCCACCGCCAGGTACCACAGCAGGCCGAAGGACGCCGCCAGGAGGGGCGCCACCCAGCCCCGCGAGCCCTCCACGTCCGAGGAGCGCGTGTTCGGACTCAAGAGGCGCTCCCGCGTGAGGAGGGCGTCACGTCGAGGAGCGCCGAAGTCATGCTGCGAATCGCGGTCATCACCATCTGCTCGGGGCTCCTGGCATGCACGGGCCGCCCACTCTAGCGGAGCGGGGGCCGGGTGCTTACCACAGCATGATGGCGGACTCGCCCGCTCGCTCCTCGTAGAACAGCCGCAGCCGGACCACGTACTCGCGCCCCCGGAACAGCTTCAGCTTCAGGGCCGCGTTGGTGCCCAGGCCGCTGTCGTCGTCACCGGCGAGGAAGCGCAGCCCCGTGGCGCCCTTCTCGAAGAGCACCATCACCGTGTCGGAGACGCCGAAGGTGCGCAGCTCATACGTGCGCGTCTCCTTGGGCGCGAAGGTGAAGTCGCGCTGCTCTCCGGGCTTGATTCGCAGGCGCACGGATTCGAAGGGCTGGAGCGCCGTGTAGTCCTGCTCGCTCAGGGCTGGGTAGAACGTCCGGGCCCACGCCTTGTCCTGGTCCGACAGGCCGCCCTTCGGGGAGAGGCCGTCGCGGAAGTACTCCACGGGCTCCTTGATGAGGCCGGGCTGGAAGGGGTACTCCATGACGGAGTCCGGGTCCCAGGTGGAGCCCTCCACCGCGCTGGCGGCAATCTTGCGGATGATGTTGTGGAACGTCGTCTCGCGGCTCCAGCTGTTGGGCGGCCGGGCCAGCGCGGCGTAGACGGCCTCCTCGTCCCAGACGATGCCCGCGTGAGGGTTCTGGTGTTCGTGCGGGAAGCCGAGCGTGTGGCCGATTTCATGGATGGCCGTGTCGATTTCGCGCGGGTGCTCGGTGAGGTCCCAGCCGAAGTTCATCGTCCTCGCGTCCTGCCCCTGGGCGAGGATGTCCCGTCCCACGTAGGACCAGGCGCCGTCGTCGCGCATGAAGCCGATGCGCACCTCGGCCTCGTCGCGGGAGGCCACCTCCTGGAGCTTCAGGCCCAGCCCCACCTGCGTCCAGCGCTCGAAGGCGGCGCGCACGACGTCCTTCTCGGTGTCCGTGGTCGTCCAGGGCACGAAGCGCGTGGTGCCGTTGGCCAGCCGCACCTCCTCCCCATCCGTGGGCTTGTCGAAGAAGTAGTAGTGGAGGACCGTGCCATTGGCCCACTTCTGCTCATTCATGCGGATGAGGCGGAGTCGCCGCGCGTTCAGGTCCGGAGGCAGCGGACGCTCCGGGACTCGAGGCAGCGCGCAGTAGGCATGGCCTTTCGCCTGGGTGACTTCGCGAGGTGACTCGCGGCCCGTCCTTCCCGCTGTCCTCGCGCGAGGCGCGGCCTTGCGGCCTTGGCGCACGGGAGGATTGGACGTGGGCTCCGCCTGCTTTTCGCGAGGCTTCGCCCGGCCCCTTCCTCGCGTCGTGCTCGCATTCCGTCGGTGTCTGTCCGTCATCGTGACTCTCCCCTGGCGGAGGGATGCTTTTCCCGCCCGTGGGAGGGAGTGTCGCGGTGGGACCTGTGACGGCCTGGCGCGGGGAGGGGCGCGGCGATGGCTCGGCGCGAGGCACGCCGAGCCAGGGAGCAACCGTGATGCGTGGGGACTTCCGAGCCGTCAGCCTACCTTGGCGATGGCCTGGGCCTGGGGGGCGGCCTGCGCCGGGACGATGTAGCCCGCGGCCGTGAGAATCTCGGCGGCGGCCTCGGCGACTCCGGCCTGTACCGCGCTGGCCTGGGGAGGCTTGCAGTACACGCCGATGCCGAGCACGGGGCCGTGCACGGTGAACTCCGCCACCTCGACGCTGGGGGCGGGCTTCGCCTGGACTTCCGGCACCAACGCCACGCGCTCCTCGAACGCCCGCATGAGGCCCTGGATGTCACCGCCGTGCACCAGGGGGACCTTCACGACGATCTTGCGGTGCGGGTGGTGGCTGAAGTTGATGATGTTGTCGCTGAAGAGCCGGTTGTTGCCCACGGAGATGCGCAGGCTGTCGGAGCTGTCGATGGTGGTGGCGAACAGGCCAATCTCCTGCACCACGCCCGTCGCGCCTCCGGCCGCGATCTCGTCGCCCACGCGGAAGGGCCGCAGCACCAGCAGGAAGATGCCCGCCGCGAAGTTGGAGAGCAGGCCGGACCAGGCCGTGCCGATGGCGATACCCGCGGCCGCCAGCAGCGCGGCGAATGACGTGGTCTCGAACCCCATCATCCCCAGGATGCCCAGCAGCAGGAGGATGGTCATGGCACCGGTGAACAGCGATTCGATGTAGCGGATGAGCGTGGCGTCGAACTGCCGCTTCTGCAGCGTGAGATTCAGCACGCGCCGGAAGGTGTTGATGACGGTGCGACCCATGAACCACAACACCAGGGCCCCGGCCGCCTTGAGGATGAAGGGGAAGGCCTCGGCCAGAGCCAGCGTCTTCAACTGCGCGATGATTTCGTCCATGACATTCCTGAAGTGACGGGGAGTCCACGTGGGTGGAGCGCCAACTTCACGGGTGCGCATGTGCAGCCGCCGGGCCAGCGATGAATCCGTGAGTAAGTCCGCGAATGTAAAGCGCCTCTTCGGACGAGGGCCCGGTGGACCCAGGGCCTGACACACCCTTGGACGCGTCAGCCGGGGGCGCTGACACGTCAGCGGGGCGCTGAGAGCAGGCGCTCCACCGCGAGCAGCACCGAGGCGGCGCTGGCCGGATTCTTCACGAAGGCCGCGGGGTTGAGGTTGGACAGCCGGCCCATCAGCGAGTCCGGTCCGCTCACGTTGACCATGATGGTGCGCGAGCCCGCACGACCCGCGGTGCTGAGCACGTCGAGCGCGGAGCCGGTGTCCACCACGATGATGGGTGCGGGCTTGTCGCTGTCCGTGACGACGCGCAGGCCCTTCTGATGGAACAGCTCCGTGATGAGCGTCATCAGCCGGGCGTCCGACAGGCGCACCAGCACGGGGACGCGCGTGTCCAGCTCCACGGCGGTGGCCGCCTGGGGCGCGGGGCCCTTGCCCAAGTCCCGCACGTCCTTCGTCAGGAGTTCCATCACGTCTGTCTTCAGCACGCCGCGCACGCGCTTGAGCAGCGAGTCGTCCTGCGTGAGGAAGGACTTCAACCGGCGCTCGGCGTCCGGCGGGAGCTGGGTGAAGGCCACGCCCATGGCGTCCTCGCGGGACCAGACCACCTGCCCCAGGGCGCGCAGGGCCTGGTGGGGCAAATCAGGCAGGGAGATGCGCAGCTCCAGGGTGCTGCCCGTCGGCAGCGCGCGCGTCGTCCGGATGGCGAGTCCTCCGGTGCCGATGTTCTTGCTGTACGCGCGCACCACGTCGTCCTGCGTGCCGAACGTCAGCTCCAGCACCGCGTCCGCGCGGGCGGGGCGCGTGGGGAG
>NZ_JABXEM010000177.1:0-24792 GCF_013372595.1 Myxococcus sp. AM011 | reverse complement strand
GTGGGGATGCGGGACGGGAGAAGAAGGGGGCAATCATCGACGGGACCCGGGGGTTGGGTTGGAGCAATGGGTGACGACCTCCTGGGTCACAACCTAACAGGGTGGCCCCACGTTGGAAGATGGAACAGGTAGGGGGCCGCGTTTGGAGGTCGGAGGACCCTCCTGGAATCCATGCCCCTCCGGGCTGTAACCACGGGCCACGCGCCGACGTAGCGGGGACGACACCCCTTCCGTGGGCTCATGGCCCGCCGTCACGTCGCGAGGTCCCCTCCGTGAGAATGCGTTTCCCGCCGTGCGCCGTGCTCCTGCTGCTGGCCGCCTGTGGCCCCTCCTCCTCGGTGGACGAAGGGCTGGGCATGGTGGGGGAACTCGACACGTCGGAGGCGGGCATCACCGCCTTCGTGCGCGCGGGGCGCTACCTGGAGTGGCTCGCGGAGCCCGCGCCGCGCAAATCCGTGAACTCCCACGGGGACAAGGTCCGCGTGTTCTTCAACGCACCGCTGGCCGAGTCGATGATGGCGGGGAACGCCACGCACCCGGTGGGCAGCATCACCGTGAAGGAGCTGTTCGAGTCGGACGGGAGGACGGTGCGAGGGTACGCGCTCGACGTGAAGGTGTCCGAGGGCTCGGGCAAGAACACGTGGGTGTTCTACGAGGGCTTCGGGCCGGACTACGACGACAACTACTACGGCCGGGGACATGACACCTGTCATGGATGCCACGCGGCCAACGGGACGGACTACGTCGCCACCCCGCTGCCCCGCTGACGGCGCGTAGACTCCCGCCCATGGTCGACGAGCTGATTCGCGGGCTGGGCCTCCTGCCGCACCCCGAGGGTGGTTTCTACAAGGAGATGTACCGCGCGGCGCTGAAGGTGGAGACCCCTCGGGGCACTCGCTCCGCGAGCACGGCCATCTACTACCTGCTGACCCGGGACACCTTCGCCGCGTGGCACCGCGTCACGTCCGACGAGGTGTGGCACTCCTACGAGGGCGCGCCGCTCGCCCTGTACCTGGTGGGCGCCGACGGACGGCTGGAGACCGTGGTGCTGGGGCGCGACGTGACGAAGGGCGAGCAACCCCAGTTCGTCGTCCCCGCGGGCGTGCTGCAGGCGGCGGAGTCTCGGGGCGCGTACTCGCTGGTGGGCTGCACGGTGGCCCCGGGCTTCGACTTCTCCGACTGGGAGATGCCGACCCCGGAGTCGCTGGTGTCCGAGCACCCCGCGCACGCGGCGCTGATGCGCAGGCTGTCCCGGACCCGTCCCTAGCCACGCGCTACGGCGTGTTGTCCGTGGAGAAGGGGAACGTCAGGAGGCTGAAGTTCCCCGCCTCGTCCTCCAGCCAGACCTCCACGGTGTGCTCGCCGTCCACCAGCTCGCGCGTGTCCAGCTCCGCGGTCCACAGGCCCTCCTCGTTCAGCTCCGCGCCGCGAATGCCCGAGCCGTCCCGAGTGAAGGCCACGCTCCTCACACCGCTGACGTCGTCCGTCACGCGCGCAGTCAACATCACCACGCCGCTGTATGTCCCATCCGCTCGGGGAATCAGCAGCTCCGCCACCACCGGAGGCGCGTTGTCGTAGCGCACCGTGCGAGTGAGCGTCGTGCTCAGCCCCGACTCGCCCGTCACCGTCACGGTGAAGACGTTGTCGCCCGGCACCAGGGGCAGCAGCGCCTGCACTCCGCCACCGCCGCGCGGCACCGGGTACGTGCCTCCTCCGGGCGTCACCTCCACCTGTGTCGCCGACTCCGCGTACACGCCGATGTCATAGGCCAGGACGTCCCCGGGCTGGGTCCCCACGAGCCACCCGTCCGGAAGCCCCGTGGCCACCCACGGCGCCTGCGTGTCCACCCAGACGCGGACGATGCGCTCCGTCACGTGGCCCACCGCGTCCGTCGCGATGATGAGCAGCTCGTTCGCTCCAGGCTCCAGCCCCACCGTGTGCGTCACCACGCCACCGCCCGCGGGCAGGTCGGTGCCGTGAATCCAGTTCGTCTCCACGCGCACCGGTGACCAGTCGCGCACGAGCAAGCGGAGCTCCACCTGTCCGTCCGCGAGCATCGAGTCCTCCCCGGGCGAGAGCACCGTGATTTCCGGCGCGGTGGCGTCCACCATCACCGTGACCTCCTGGCTCGCCTGCGCGCCGAAGGTGTCGGTGGCCACCAGCCGGATGACATTCGCGCCGTCGCGCAGCGGAAGCCGCGTCTCCACGAAGCCTCCACTGAAGTCCGGCTCCACCGGGTAGCGCTCGCCGTGGATGATGAAGGCCACGGATTCGAGCGTGGCGCCGGGGGCCAGGGCCGTCACGTAGCCACACACCTCCAGCGTGGCGTCGCTCGTGAAGTCAGGCAGTCCGCACAGCGTCACCAGGGGCGGAGGGTAGGGCGATGGAAGAATCTCCACCGCGCGCGAGGAGGAGCTGCCCAGGCGGTTGTCCCGCACCGGCTGGAGCGTTACTCCCGAGTACACCGCACGGATATCCGACGGCCCCAACACGCCCCACGTCCCACGCGGCCGCCACACCACCGAGTACACGCCGTCCCCGTTCGCGTCGTTGTCGGTGCCCACGGTGACGCCCGCCACCATGAACGTCACCACGCCCAGGCCCGGGCCTCGCGCCACCCAGCCGTCCTCACCCGTCACGCGCGCGGAGAGCACGTTGTCCAGCGCCACCGTGAGCTGGCCGTCCTCTGGTGCCACCACGGTGGTGACGGTGGGCAGGCCCTCGGTGGGGGGCGGCGGATTCGTGTACGTGGTGACGAGCGCGGAGCCCTTCACGCCTTGCGTGCTGTCCGAGATGGCCACCACCATGACGCTCGACGAGAGCGACGGAGCGAGCCCCGGAGGCGCGGATACGGTGAGCGTGACGGAGGTCTCCGCGTCGGGACCGAGCTCCAGCGTGGTGCGGTCCAACGTCGCGGTCCACCCCGTCAGCCCGCCCTGGGTTTCGAGCGTGTATGAGTCCGCCTTGTAGCCGTGGTTGCGCACGGTGAGCGTGTACTGGGCGCTCTGGGCTCGTGGCAGGTCCTGCTCCAACGGTCTGCGCGGGGTGCCGTCCACGGCGACGGTGACGCTGAAGTCCCCGAAGCACGAGAGCGCGAGCGCGCTGAACGTCGTCGGGATGTCCGGGTAGCGCGTGCCCACGCCCCAGCTTCCGTCCGCTGTCTGCCGCGACTTGAGCCACTCGAGCGCCTGCGTCATCCGCCCGTCCGAGCCCGGCTTGCGGCCCGCGACGCACAGGGCGTAGAGCGCCAGGCTGGTGGACGTCTCGTCCGCGGGCGCGCCGTCCAGGTTGCCCCAGCCCGGCGAGTCTCCTTGCGCCCGCGTCGCGAGCAGGCGCGAGGCCAGCGCTTCGAGCGCGGCGGTGTTCTCGCCCTGTGCCCCGGGGCCTGCGGCCTTCATGCCCACGGCGGTCCAGGCCACCTGGAACGTGTAGCGCTGGCTGTCCTCCAGCGGCCCGTCGGTCATGTCGTCCAGGTGCGCGCGGAGGTACGCGGCGGCGCGCTCCAGCGACTGCTGGTACTGGGCGGCCTTGGCCGGGTCCACGCGCTCGCGAGCCTGGGCCACCGCCGTCATCAGCCGCGCGGTGATGCCCATGTTGGAGGCGCCCACGGGCTCGAAGGGGAAGTCCTCCACCCAGCGGCCGCTCAGCTCCTGCGTGCTCACCGCCCAGTCGGCCGCGCGCACCAGGGCGTCCGAGTAGCGCGTGCCCACCTTCGCGTCGTAGCCCGCGAGCCCGAAGGCCGCGTAGCTGGAGCGCGCGTTGCGGTAGTGGATGCGCTCGTGAATCCAGGAACCGTCAGGCTCCTGCTGCTCCTGGATTTCCCGCGCCATGGTCTCCATGTTCTCGCGGTTGGTGCGGCCGTTGCGCGTGACGGCGTCCAGGTCGAAGCCGGAGGCGCTCGCGTGGGCCAGTCCGTAGAGCGCCGCGCCATGCCGGTGACATGCGGTGCAGCCGAAGATGCCGGACCACGTCACCGCGTCCGCGCTGACGAAGTCGAGCGCCTTCTGCGCGACTTCCGCGTTGGTGGCCGCGCGCGCCGACGGGACGGACAGCCACAACAGCGTGAGCACGAGGCCCAGCGAGGCGGGTGAGGCAATGCGAGGCGACAGCACGCGGACGGACATCAAGTTGTGTACCCATGGGCCGGACCGCGCGTGGTTCACGCCCAGGTGCCTTGGCGCCTGGTCCGAATCATCGCGCGGATGCGCTCAATCACAAACAAAGCGAGGCGAGTCGCCATCACCCCTCCCCACGCGAGGGCAGAACGTGAAGTGTTGCCGCGCTCAGAGCGCGAATGACGCGGTGCCGAAAGCAGGAAGCGATGGCAGCGCGGGGGCCGGGGAGAGGAATCCACGAGTCGTGTCATCGAGTCCGTGGAATCCCGAATGACAGTCATCTTGGAACGAGCCCAGGGGCCTTGGGCTCGGTGCCGGGCTCGGAGGGCAGGCGAGCCGCTGCTTCCTCGCGCGGAGGCGGAGTGGCCTCCGCTTCGACTCACGGGTGGCGAGGGACTCCGTCACTCCTGGGTCTTCCGAGCGGGTGCCTCGTGTCCTTCGCGTGTTTCGGGAGCGGTCGTCCGAGGAGGTGGCTCGCCCTCACGTGGAGCGGACCGCGGAGGCTCCTCCGGCTCCAGGTCGCCGGCCGGAAGCTGGGGCAGCGGCCAGCCCTCGAACATGGGCCATGCGCGGTACATGGAGCGGCGCTCCTCGGGAGTCAGCGGGCGCTCCTCCTCGGTGGGCGCCTCGACGCGCGGTGTGCCCCGAGGCACGGGAGGCACGGGCTGGCGCAGCAACACGGCGCCGAGCACCGCGCACAGCAACGACATCACGACGATGCTCCACGCGCGCGCCGGTCCTCGCAGTCCCTTTCGCTCGTTCACGTGTGCGGGCCCTCGAACTTCAGAACGTTCCCTGGCTCAACACGTCCCTCTTGGAGATGGTTCCGAGCAGCCGTCGGCCACCGTCCACCACGGGCAGCCGCTCGAGCGCCGTCAGCGTGAACCGGGAGGCCACCTCTCCCAGCGACAGGTCGGGGGTGATGGGCTGCACCTGCGTGTCCATGATGTCCTCGGCGATGGTCGCCTGGAGCAGCGAGTGGTCCGGCACATGCCCCTTGAGCGCATCCAGCACGAGCATGCCCCGGTAACGGCCCTCTTCATCCGTGACGTAGAGGTCCTCCCCCGAGGGGGCCTCCAGCAGCAACGCGACGATTTCCTGGAACGGCGCCGACGGTGAGACGCGCTGGCTCACCGGCTTCAGCAACGCCCGCGCTCCCTCCTGTCGCAGCCAATGGGGGATGGTGGCCGGCATGCGCACGTTGCGGCGGTTGAGCACGGAGGTGTAGAGCGACTCGGGCTCCAGGCGCCGGCTGACGGTGGCGGACACCACGGCGCTGAGCATCAGCGGCAACACCAGCGGATAGTCCCCGGTCAGCTCGAAGATGAGCAGCACCGCGGACACCGACGCATGCGTCGTCCCCGCCAGCACCGCCCCCATGCCCAGCAACGCATACGCCCCACTGGGTGCGCTGCCGGGGAGCAGCCGCTCGGCAATCACTCCGAAGGCGCCGCCCAGCAGCGCGCCGTAGAACAGCGACGGCGTGAAGAGTCCGCCCGGCACCCCCGCGCCCGCGCACAGCGAGGTCAGCGCGAGCTTCGCCAGGGGCAGCACGAGCAGCAGCGCCAGGGGCATCCGCCCCAGCAGCGCCGAGTTCACCGCGTCGTAGCCGTTGCCCAGCAACTGGGGCAGCCCCACCGCGACGAGGCCCACGAGCGTCATCGCCAGCAGCGGCAGGAACGGCGCGAGCCACGACGCGGCGCGGTCCAGCAAGTCCGACATCACATTGACGCCGCGCACGTAGAGCGCGGAGGCGACGCCGAGCACCGCGCCCAGCACCACCGCCAGGAGCAGCTCGCGCGGGTGCAGGAGCGCATAGTCGGGGATGACGTAGCTGGGATGGTCCGCGATGAGCAGGCGCGAGACGAGCGTGGCCACCACGCAGGAGACGACGATGGGGCCGAACAGCTCCAGCGCGAAGCTGCCCAGCAGCACCTCCAGCCCGAAGAGGGCCGCGCCGATGGGCACGTTGTACGCGGACGCCATGCCGGCCGAGGCCCCACAGGCCACCAGCAGGCGCGCCTGTCCCGGACCCAGCCGGAGCCACCGGGCGAGCGCAGAGCCGCTCGCCGCGCCCGTGGACAGCAACGCGCCCTCACGGCCCAGGGGCGCGCCCAGGGCGACGGCGAGGATGGAGACGAACCCGCGCAACAGCGCGCGCGGCAGGGGCAGCCGTCCCGAGCGCACCCAGATGGACTCGATGATGCCGGCGGTGCCGTGGCCCCGCAGCGGCTGACCGACGACGAGCGACAGCAACGTCACCAGCGCGCCGCCCAGCACGGGGATGAGCAGGCGCCGCCACGTGGGCGCCGCCGCGACTCCGGACAGGAAGTCCTCCGACGCGCTCCGCCAGAAGAGCTCCTGGGTGAAGCGCAGCACCTTGAGCAGCCCCACCGCGCCGAGCCCCGCGATGAGCCCCACCGTCACCACCAGCACCCAGAAGCGCTTCTCCACCCGGGTGAGGTCGCGCAGGAAATCGCCGACGGAGTGGTGGAACCGACGCGTGACGCTCACGCCGGGAGGGCCGACCTCGGTGTCTGGCGGGGTGTCGCGCGGAGGGCCCACGCGTCCAACCTGCGCACCCAGGCGTCAGGGCTCCGCGCCCACGTGCTCGCCTGCCCATCACCCGCGGCCAGCCGCGTGTCCCCTTGTCTCCAGAGGCGCTCGGATTCTCTCGACCCGCACCGCGGACGCCCGTGCGCCCGGGATGACCTCCGTGTTTCGAGGCCACCCCGAGCGCGGGGGGAACATCAGTTGTCGACGAAGAAGTTGAAGCGCTGGACGGTGGAGTTACCCACGCCGTCGCTCATCCACACGTCGATGGTGTGCGCGCCGTCGAGCAGCTCCGTCGTATCGAGCTGCGCCGTCCAGTTGCCGTCGGGCTGGAGCGTGCCCTGGCGGATTCCGGACATGTCGCGGCTGAAGCCGATGTTGGACACCGGGCCGAAGTTGTCGGTGATGCGGGCGCGCAGGGTGATGGTGCCGCTGGCGGTGCTGCCCACGGTGGGCGCGAGCAGCGTGGCGACGGGCGCCTGCGTGTCGTAGTTCACCCGACGCGTGGTGGTGGTGGTCATCCCCGTCTCGCTCGTGGTGACGATGGAGAGGTTGTTGACGCCCGGGTTGAGCGTCAGCGTCGTCTGCACCGCGCCGCCTCCGCGGTTCACCGCGACGGGCGCGCCGCCGTTGATGCGCACCGTCGTCGCGGACAGCGACTGCACGTTGACGGTGTACGTGAGCTGGTTGTTCGTCAGCGGGCCGAAGAGCTGGTTGTCCGCCGGGTTGGTGCTCACCACGGGCGAGCCCGGGTCCACCCAGATGAACACCAGCTTCTCCGTCACGTTGAAGGCGCTGTCCGTGGCGCGGACCAGGATGACCTGGTCGCCGTAGTTCATGGGCACCGTGTGCTCCACCGTGCCGTTGCCGAACTCCAACAGCGACGTGGCCACCCACTGCGTCTCCACGCGCACCGGCGTCTGGTCCTGCACCGACGACGTCACCGTGACGTTGAGGCCGCTGAGCGCCGCGCCGCTGACGGGCGACTGGATGGTGAGGATGGGCGGCACGCGGTCCACCGTGAGGTTGACCTGCTTGGTGGTGACGCCACCGAAGCTGTCGCGCGCGGTGAGCTGGATGATGTTGGGGCCTTCCGTCAGGGTGATGGTGGTGTAGATGAGGCCACCGTTGCCGGGCGTCAGGGGGATGACGGTGGAGCCATTGATGGTGAAGGCCGCGTAGGTGATGACGGCGCCGGGCGCGCGCGGCGTGGCATAGCCCCAGATGTCCAGCGTCGTCTCGCGCGTGTAGGCTGGCGGGTTGCCGATGGTGACCGACGGCGTGTCATGAGGGAACGCGTCGATGATGACGGTGCGCGCGTCGGTGCTGCCCAGCAGGTTGACCTGCGGCGCCGTCCGCTCCACGCCCGAGTACACCGCGCGGAAGTCCTGCGAGCCCGTCACCGTCCACGTGTCCGTGGGCGGCACCCAGTTGAAGGTGAAGAGGCCGTCTCCATCCAGGTCCGCGTCCGCGCCCACCGGCACGCCCGCGACGTAGAAGGTGACGACGCCCTGGTTGGTGGGGCCGACGACGGGCACGTTGTTCACGTCACGCACGCGCGCGGACAACACGTTGCCCGTGCCGATGGTGATGTGCGCGTTGACGGCCGGCGCCTGGATGGTGGTGACGGTGGCCAGGCCCGTGACGGGCGGCAGCGGTGGAGTGTACGCGTTGACGCGCGCGGCGCCGGACACGCCCGGCGCGCCACCGGACGCGGCGACCAGGGTGAACTCAGACGTGAGCGCGGGAATCAGCCCCGGCGGCGCGGTGACGGTGACGGTGACGGTGCTGTCGCCACCCGCGGGGAGGAAGAGGCTGATGGGGTTGGGGGAGGACGCCCAGCCGGGCAGGCCGCCCGTGGTGCTCAGCGTATAGGTGTCCGCCTGGTAGCCGTGGTTCTTCACGTTGAAGGTGAAGGTGACCTGCTGTCCCTGCGGGGACGCGATGGCCAGCTCCTTGCGGGCCTCGCCCACCACGGTGACGTGCACGCTGAAGTCGCCGTAGCAGGACAGGCCCAGCGACGCGAAGGTGGTGGGGATGTCGAACGTCGCGGAGCCGGTGCGCCAACTGCCGTCGGGGGACTGGCGCGTCTTCAGCCACTCGATGCTGCTGCGCACGCGCGGGTCCGTGGCGGGCTCGCGGCCGGCGAGGCACAGCGCGTAGATGGCGCTGCCGGTGGCCACGTCGTTGGCGGCGCCGTTGGGCAAGTCGCCCCAGCCCGGGTTGCCGGGCGAGGCGCGGGTGAGCAGCCGGTTGGCCAGGGTGTCGATGGCGGTGAGGTTCGCGTTGCCGGGGCCGGGGCCCGCGGCCTTCAGGCCCACCACGGCCCAGGCGACCTGGAAGGTGTACGGCATGCCGTTGCCGGTGGCGGACGTGTCGCCGTTGTCCAGGTTGGCCCGGATGTACGCGGCCGAGCGGTCCAGCGCGGCCTGGTACTGCGCGGCCCGCGCCGGGTCCACGCGCTGCTTCGCCTGGGCGATGCCCGTCATGATGCGCGCGGTGGTGGGCAGGCTGCCGTGGTCCACCGGGAAGCTGGCGTGGTCCGACGCCCACCGGCCGCTGGCCTCCTGCGTGGAGAGCGCCCAGTTGGCCGCGGCCACCAGCGTCGCGCTGTACTGCGTGGAGACGTTCTGGTCATACCCGGCCAGGCCGAACGTGGAGTACGACGTCTTCTCGTTGCGGAACGAGACGCCCTCGTGAATCCACGAGCCGTTGGCGAGCTGCTCGTTCTTGATGCGCTGGCCGAGGAACTCCAGGTTGAACTGGTTGGTCCGCCCGTTGGAGGCGACGGCGTTCATGTCGTAGCCGTTGGCGCGCGCCGCGGCGATGCCGAAAGTCGTGGCGCCCACGCGGTGACAGGCCGCGCAGCCGTTGGCGGTGACCCAGTTGGACACGTCCGCGCTCAGGAAGTTGATGGCGCGCTGGGTGGCCTGGGTGTTGGTCTGCGTCTGCGCCGACGCGGGCGCGGACAAGAAGGCGACGACGAGCGTCAGCAGGCCGATGAGGGCCGGCCGCCGCGCGGGACGCCGCGACGAGGTAGCAAGGGAAGACATGGAGCTCCGAAGAAGGTGGATGGCTGGCGCCAGTCGATTGGCGCCTTGCGCGACACCTTTCGGGGCTCTGGGACGTGGCGTGCCGCTATCAGAGCCGGAATCCCTCCCAGGTTTCCGGTCCGAACGGGCGTGTCCAAAGAGTGAGTGGCCCCCCCACAGGCAGCGCGTATTCGTGAAATACTCCACGAATGCTGAAACTGTCCAGTAGATGAAAATCGGACAGTCTCAGTGATAACGGGGTTTTGAGTGACCCCGGCCCTCCTTGAGAGAGCGGCGCATCCTCATGCGGTCTGGAAGGACCTGGAGGTCCGACTTCCTCGTCACGCGGGGTTCGGGGCGTCACGCACCCGCGTTGCAGGCGGCCTGGTCAACGCTCGTATGCCGCGTGTCGCTTCAGCCGCCGACGATGTCGAGCGTCTGGCCGACGCCTCGGGTGCGCGCGACGTCGTAGAGGGCGCGGGCGAGGGCGACGTCCTGGAGCGCGAGGCCGGTGGAGTCGAAGACGGTGACTTCGTCTCCGGTGCGGCCGGGCTTCTTGCCGGCGATGACCTCTCCCAGGGTGCCGGCAATCTGCTCGGCGCTCAGCAGGCCATCGTGGAGGGGGACGTTGACCTCGCCGGAGTGGAGGGCCTGGTCGGTGTCGTCGATGAAGACGCGGCCCTCGGTGAGGATGCGCGCGTCCAGCTCCTGCTTGCCGGGAGCGTCCGCGCCCATGGCGTTGATGTGCGCGCCGGGCTTGAGCCACTCGCGCTTCACCACGGGGGTGCGCGAGGGCGTGGAGGTGCAGACGATGTCCGCGCCGGAGGCCTCCTGGAGGCTGACGACGCGGCCACCCTTCTCGGCCTGGAGGGCCTTGGCGGAGGCCTCGGAGACATCGGCCAGGAGCAGCTCCAGCTCTCCGAAGATGGCGCGGTGCGCGTCGATGAGGACGCGGGCCTGCACGCCACAGCCGACGAGGCCGAGCGTCTTGGGCTTGGGCTTCGCGAGGAACTTGGACGCGACGCCGCCCGCGGCGCCGGTGCGCCAGGCGGTGAGCAGCGTGCCGTCGAGGATGGCGAGCGGGGACGCGGTGTCCGGGTCGCTGAGGATGTAGAGGGCGCGGACGGTGGGCAGGCCGTGCTTCTTGGGGTTCTGGGGATGGGCGTTGACCCACTTCACGCCCGCGGCGCCGTCGAGGAACGCGGGCATGGCCCGGAAGTCGCCGTCGTACTGCGGCAGGGAGAGGTACACCTTGGGAGGCATGAGCGACTCGCCACGGCCGTGGGCTCGGAAGGCCCGCTCGACGGCGTCCAGGCCGAGCTCGACGGTGTAGAGGCCGCGCAACTCTTTCGCGCTGAGGATGAGGGTGGACATGGCGGCGCTATATACCGGAGCGGCCAGGATGGCGCCGCAGGCACGGCGTTCGTGATGGCTCGGGAAAGGACGGCTCGCATGGACCTGTTCACTTCGCCCCTGTTGGAGCGGCTCGCGTCGGCTCGTCACATCCTCATCGCGGGCGGCGGGGGTGGCTTCGACGTGTTCAGCGGGCTGCCGCTGTACTTCCGGCTCCGTGAGCTGGGGAAGACGGTGACGCTGGCGAACCTGAGCTTCACGCACCTGGAGGCGCTGAAGGACACGCGAACGCCGTGGGAGATGCACGCCATCATCGAGACGTTCCGGGCCCCGTTGGCCATCCGGCCGTGGAAGGACATGCCGGTGTGACGGGGAGTGAGATGTCCATCCGTGGTGCCCTCCGACCTGTCAGGGGGCGCCAGCTTCGACGGAGGGAAGGGGCTCCGGTACGCTCGCGCCGCTGAACGGAGGTGCCGTGAGCGAGCAAGAGGATGCCGAGCTGCGCCATGCGCTCGCGGAGGGGCTGATCTCCCGGGATGAAGCAGATGCCTTGCGCCTGGAGGCCGCGCGCGAGGGGCGCCGTCCCTTGGACCTGCTCAGGGAGCGGGGTCGTATCTCCGAGGACACCTATGCGTCGGCCCTCCGGTTGACGCGGACTCAGGTCGACCCGGCGGGGCCTCCGACGGGAGGGCGGCCCACGACGGGGGAGCCCGAGGTGGCTCCCGTGACGGCCGGTCCGGACGCGCCGGCCTTTCCCCTGCCGGGTTGGGAGCGCTACACGCCCGTGCGCTTCCTGGGGCAGGGCGGCATGGGACGCGTGTTCCTGGCGTGGGACCCGGGCCTGCGTCGCCACGTCGCGCTGAAGTTCGTGCGCGGCGACGAGCCCGAGCTGGTCCGTCGCTTCGTCTCGGAGGCTCGGGCCCAGGCGCGTGTCTCGCACCCGAGCGTCTGTGAAGTGTACGAAGTGGGCGAGGTCCAGGGCCGCGTCTACATCGCCATGCGGTACGTGAAAGGGCAGCCCCTGAATGCCCTCGTGGAGACGCTGTCATTCGAACAGAAGGCCCGTGTGCTGCGCGAAGCGGCCGAGGGCGTCCACGCGGCGCACCGCGCGGGCCTCATCCATCGGGACATCAAACCCTCCAATATATTGGTGGAGCAGTCGCCCGACGGAACGCTGACACCGTACGTGATGGACTTCGGGCTCGCGCGCGACTGGAAGGAAGGGGCCACCGCGACGGGGACGGTGCTCGGCACGCCGCACTACATGTCGCCCGAGCAGGCCCGGGGCGAGGTGGCCCGGTTGGACCGGCGCGCGGATGTGTACAGCCTGGGAGCCACGCTCTACGCGCTGCTGACGGGCATGCCTCCCATCCCCGGGGAGAACGGACTGGAGGTGCTCGGACGCATCGCCACGGTGGAGCCCCGTCCTCCTCGCGCCCTGGACCGCGACATCCCCGTGGACCTGGAGGCCATCACCCTCAAGTGCCTGGAGAAGGAGCGCTCGGCGCGCTACGGCTCGGCGCGGGAGCTGGCGGAGGACCTGGGCCGTTTCCTCGAGGGCGCGCCCGTGCTGGCTCGCACGGGGCCGGGCTACCGCGCGCGCAAGTGGCTGCGCAGACACCGGCGCTCCGTGGTGGTGGGCACGGGGGCGGTGTTCGTGGTGACGCTCGCGGTGGGGCAGGGCGTGCTCGCCCGTCGCGAAGTCTTCGAGCGCGAGGCCCTGGCCCGCCGCTTCACGGAGCAGGTGGAGCGCATCGAGGCCCAGGCCCGCTATTCGGGCACGTCGCCCGCGCATGACACGCGTCCTGACCGACAGGCGCTGCGCGCGCGGATGCACGAGCTGGAGGCGGCGATGCGGGACGCGGGCCCTCTGGCTCAAGGGCCGGGACACTATGCGCTGGGGCGCGGCTTCCTCGCGCTCGGTGAGGATGACCAGGCGCGAGTGCACCTGGAGGCCGCGTGGAAGGCGGGGGCCACGGAGCCTCGCGTGGCGTACTCGCTGGCGCTGGTGCTGGGGCATCTGTACCAGCGGGCGCGACTGGAGGCGGAGCGGGTGCGGGACGCGGGGACTCGCGAGGCCCGCTCGCGTGAGGCCGACTCGCGCTTCGGCACTCCGGCCCGTGAGTTCCTGCGTCGCAGCGAGGGCGCGGAGGTCCCCGCACCCGAGTACGTCGCGGCGCTGCTCGCCTTCTTCGAGAACAAGTCGGACGAGGCGCTGGCGAAGCTGGATGCACTGGGCACGCGACTGCCCTGGTTCCATGAGGCGCCGCTGCTGCGCGGAGACATCCTGCTCATGCGAGGGGTGAGCCGATGGAACACGGGGAATCGGGAGGGCGCGCTCGCGGACTTCGAGGAGGGGCGACGGGCCTACGCGCGCGCGGCGGACATCGGCCGCAGCGTGCCCTCCGTTCATCGCGCGCTGGCGCACCTGGAGGGGTGGGCGCTCCTCGTGGCGCTGTATGGCCAGGGGGATGTGGCGGCGCACTACGCGAAGGGCGTGGAGGCGGTGTCCCGGGCGCTCGTGCTCGCGCCCGATGACGCGGAGGCGCATGAGCTGGAGGCGGGCTTTCATCGCCGGCTCGCCGAGCACCATGCTCGACACGGTGGCGAGGTGGAGCCGCTGTTGGACAAGGCGCTGACGTCGGCCCGGCGCGCGGTGGAGCTGGCGCCGGCCGGGCCGCGCGTGCTGCATGAGCTGGCCCTGGCCCACTGGCAGCGAGCGCGCTTCCGACAGGAGAAGGGGTTGGACCCTCGCGAGTCGCTGCGCGAGGCCACCGCCGCCTTCGAACGGATTGCTCCCGAGGCCCGCGACTACGACTTCCACGCGGACCTGGGGCAGGTGTTCCGCGTGTGGGCGGACCACGAGGAGGGTGCCGGAGGAGACTCGCTGCCCTACCGGGAGCGGGCCATCGCCTCTCATGAACGGGCCGTCGCGCTGGATGCACGCCGTGCCGAGGCGTGGATCAACCTGGGCACCGAGTATCTGGCGCGGTCCTCACATCCGCTCGTCGTGAATGCAGCGGACGATTTGGACAGGGCCGCGTCCTCGCTGGAGCGCGCTTCATCCATCAATCCCGACCACGTGGTGCCGTGGTTCTACCTGGGGGAGGTGCAGCTCGCGCGGGCCGCGAGGCTCCGGGACTCGGGGAAGGACGCGGCGCCGGCGTTGGAGCGGGCGCTGGAGGCCTATCGCAAGGGCGTGGCCATCAATCCGAAGCTGCCGCCCCTGCACAACGGCCTGGGCACGGTGTGGTTCGAGCAGGCGAAGCTGCGCTGGGAGCGAGGCGGTGACGTGGAGCCGCTGCTGCGCGAGGCGCTCCAGGCGTTCGACGCCGCCATCGCATTGGCACCGGCCCAGGGCTACGGACAGAACAACGTGGGCGAGGTCCAAGCCTGGCGCGCGACGACTCGTGTGTGGGAAGGGGAGTCACCCGAGGCCGAGGTGAGCGCGGCGCGCATCGCGCTGAAGGATGCCCTGGCGCGGGTGCCAGACCTGCCTCAGCCCTGGATGAACCTGGGCACCGCGCTCCAGGTGGAGGCGGCGTGGAGGCTGGGGCAGGGGCACCCACCGGGCCCGGGGTTGGGCGAGGCGACGAAGGCCCTGCGCCGCGCGCTGGAACTGAACCCGAAGCAGGCACAGGCGTGGCGCGTGCTGGGAGAGGCCCTGGCCACCGAGGCGCTGTCGAGGGCGCGACGAGGACAGGCGCGAGCGGAGGACTTCGTGGAAGCGGAGAAGGCGTTCAGCAAGGCCATCGAGCTGGAGCCCGCTCAGCCCGAGCACCGCGTCGCCTTCGGCCACTTCTGTCTGGAGAGTGGGCAGTGGCTTGGCCAAGAAGGTGGGGCGGTGTTGGAGAAAGGCGTGGTGCTCGCGGACGCGGCGCTGGTGCAGAGACCCGGCTGGCCGCGTGCACGGGCCCTGCGCGCGCGATTGAGTCTGGCGCAGGCAGAACCCTCTGGCCGTGCCGAGACGAGTCCGGAGATGCGTCGTGAGGCGCTCGAAGAACTGGCTCGGGCGCTCGACGACAACTCCCATCTGGCTCGTTGACTCAGTGCGCGCCGTGGGGCTCGGGCACCTTGGTGACGACGTCGATGTTGCCTCGGATGGTCTGCTCATCTTGCACGGCACAGTCCGACTTCTTGCACCCCTGGGAACAGTCGTTGGTCTCGCTGTCGCAGAGGCTCAAGCAATACTTGCCAGGAGGGAGCGAGGTGCCCTCCCAGTTGCCCTCGCTGGAGAGGCTCGTCCGCATGACGACGCCACCATCACCACTCGTGCTGACGTCGCGCAGGTCGACACAGAGGCCCTTGTCCATCAGCGAGCTGAGCACCAGGCCCTGTCCCGAGCACATCTTCCAGCCACCCTTGCCCGGCTTGGGGTTGAAACCCTTGCCCGCGGAGGTGGCCGTGACGGCGATGTCCAGGCAGTTCGTTCCTCCATCCGCCGGACACGCGTCGACCGCGCAGCCGTTCTTGCTCTTGGCTTGAATGCCCGGCGCGTCGAGCGCCATGGACGCTTGCCCCGCTTCCGTCGCGCTCACCGGCTCACGCGTCCGCGTCGCACACGCCACCCAACCCGCGACGAGCAACATCCCCACCACCACCTGGCTTCCGTTCCTCACGTTCACACCCTTCCATCGAAACAGTGTCGCCGTCTCCGCAGCACGCACCGTGCCACGCGCGCACGGCGCGCCTTGGAGCAGGGACGCGAATCACTCCGCGCGAGGCGTCAGGCCCAGCTCCTTCAAGCGCCGGCCCAGGGCCCTGCGAGAGACCTCGAGTCCTCGCGCCATCGCATCCAGGTCCCCCGCGTGTGCCTCGAAGGCGCGGGTGATTTCCTCCGCGCTCAAGTCCCCCGCGGTGCGCAGGTTCGGGCTCTTGTCGATGAGGTCGTAGAGCGATGGCCGGGGAATCCCCAGCGCCTCGGCGGTGGCCTTCAAGTCCCACGCATGCTCACGCAGCGCGCCCAGCAGCTCCTGCTCCGTCACCTGGGATGCCTTGCGGCGCGGGGCAGGGGGCTCGACAGCGTGCGGCCCGTCGCTGGAGGGTGGGATTGCGGCACCGGGCGCGACTCCGGCGGCGAGCTCCAGCTCCTGCTCCAGTCGCGGCTCCGCCTGGAGACTCGGCTGTCCCCGGCTGCCGATGACGAGCTGCCTGGCGAGGTTGCGAAGCTGGCGGATGTTCCCAGGCCACGGGAAGCGCACCAGTCGCGTCGCGAGCGGCGCGGGCAACCACGGCTCCGCGTACGCGTCGTCGTTGTCCAGCCGGTGCGCCTCGCCCAGTGTCGTCAGCTCCTCGCGGGCGAAGTGGAAGAAGAGGCGCCCCAGGTCCTCGCGCCGCTCCCGCAGCGGGGGCACGTGGAGGTCATAGCCCGCGAGCCGATGCAGCAGCGGGGCCTTGAATCTCCCGTCGCGAATGCGCGCGTCCAGGTCCGCGTCCGTCGCGGCGAGCAGGCGCACGTCCACTGCGATGGGCGTGGTGCCTCCGACGGGGAACAGCTCGCCCGTCTCCAGCACGCGCAGCAGCAGCACCTGCACCTCGGGCGGCGCCTCGCCCACTTCGTCCAGGAAGAGCGTGCCTCCGTGCGCGGCGCGGAAGAAGCCATCGCGGCTCTGCGTCGCTCCCGTGTATGCGCCCTTCTGCGTCCCGAACAACTCGGCGGCGGCCAGTTCCTTGGGAATGGCGCCCAGGTTGACGCTGAGGAAGCGGCCCTCGCGTCGACGACTCCGCTGATGGATGGCCTGGGCCACGTGCTCCTTGCCCGTGCCCGTCTCGCCCCGGATGAGCACCGGCACGTCCAGGTCCGCCACGCGCTCGATGTGTCGGCGCAGGCGGCGCACGCCCGTGCTCTCGCCCACCATGCCGAGCGCATCCGGCGCGGGCGCCTCATCGCCCGGCTCCATGAGGTGCAGCAGCAGCACCACGCGCCCGCCCAACTCCAGCGGGACGCCCGTGGTCAGCTCCTCCTCGGACAGCTCCCACGTCCCTTCCAGCACCGAGCCCGCGAGCGCCACCCGCGTGCCCCCGTCGGGGCTCGTCAGCCGTACGCTCCCGGGCCTCCCACCGGGAGAGAGCACCAGCGGCTTGCGGCTGATGAACGGGTCATTCAGCGGCTGTCCCAACGCGAAGCCGGGGCGCGTGAAGTCCGGCCCGTTGCGAGACAGGGACACCTCGCGGCCCGTGGTGAGCGCGTCGAGGCGCAGTCGCTCGCCGACGCGCCGGGGCACCGGATGGGAGATGACGGTGAGGGCCGGCGCGAGGCGAAGCCCCTGTGGGCCACCGCCACGCTCCGGCACGGCGGCGGTGGACACATCGGCGAGCGTGGGGGACATGATGAGCCTGGGTCTCATGCCAGTCTGGCAGGGCCGCCATCAATCCCCCACGCACACGGAGTGCTCAGCCGCTGATGAACCAGGAGGCGGAGATGTTCCAGCCGCTCATCGAGCCGCTCTCCTGCGCGCTCAGCCCCGGGCTCGTCTGCCAGTTGATGTGATTGGCGCCCACGGAGGGAATGGTCCAGGTGAGCGTGAAGGTCGCGTTGTTCACCGCGCTCGCCTTGTACGTGACGTTGCCAGCGGCGGGATTGCTGAAGTCGCCAGGGCTGCGGAACTGCCCGGACTGACCGGCGGAGATGATGTTCGGGGGCGGGATGGACCACTGCTCGTTGGTGTTCGAGTTCACGAGCACGAGGTCGCCCTGCGTCTGATTGACGAGGGTGGCGGCGAGGCTCTCCGTCGAATCGGGAGACGCCTTGGGCTGGGCCGGCTTGTCGATGGTCACTTCGGGCATGACTTGCTCCTGGATGAAGAGGGCGTCGTCACGGTGCGGAAGGCGCCGTGAGGCTGCTTGCCCCCTGTGCCCTCCCTCAGTGCAGCGCGCGTGCCGGGCACTTCGAGGCTGCTCTCCCAGGGAATTCCCAAAGGATGAGGCCTCCGACACGGTTTTCGACATGTCGGCGCAGGCCCGCCGACACGCCGGACGGGGCTAGGATGTCGAGTGCGTCGGGAGGGCTGAGCGGTCGCTGTCAGGCGGTCCTCCTCGTGGCGTCCTCAACCGCCGATGCGCCCTGATCCGACACCGTCCTCCGTGCTCTCCCCAGCCCCGTTGCTCCTCTCGAATCAACCCGTCGGATGCGTGACGCCCGAGCTGTACGCCCAGGTGCGGAGCCTCTACGACCAGGGCCTCTACCTCCAGGCGTACCGGTTGACCGAAGCGGGCGTGCCCCTGGAGCGGTGGACCGGGGCCCGGGCGCGGGTGCTGGCGGGGCGCCTGTTGCATCAGCTCGGCGCCTCGCGCGCGGCCTGGCTCCAGTGGACGCGGGCCTTCCGTGAGTCACCTCGTGACGCGGAGGCCCGGTACTACTTCTCGGAGCTGCTCCAGCGCCGCAGGGGTCCGCTGGCCGTGCTGGACTTCCTCGAGGGCCCGGTGGACCTGGAGGCCGCGTCGCTGGAGCAGCGCTCGGACCTGCTGCTCGCGCGCGCCGAGGCGCTCGTCGTGCTGCGCGACTTCGAGGACGCGGAGCGCTGGATGAACGAAGCGCTCACCCTGGTTCCCGAGCATCCCTGGGTGCACGTGGTCCGCGCGTCGCTGCTGGAGGAGCAGGACCGGCGCGAAGAGGCGCTCGACTCGGCGAAGCACGCGCTCGCTCTTCACCCCTTCTATCGCCCGGCCGTGCACACGGCGGCGAGCCTGCTCACGCACCTGGGACAGGACGCGGAGGCGCTGGAGTTGCTGTCCACCGCGTCGGTGCGACTGGAGTGCTCGGCGGTGTCGGGACAGCTCGCGCGGCTTCAAGAAGAGCTGGGCCTGTATGACGACGCGTGGGCGAGCTGGGAGCGGACGCTGCTGCTGGCGCCGAGGCTGGAGTCGAAGAACTTCGGCCTGCTGATGGCGATGTGCTCCGACACGATGTACCTGCGCGGAGACGTGGCGCGGGCCATCGAGCTGTCCCAGTTGAGCGGCTCGCCCTTCCACCAGCAGGTGGCGGCGCGGATGGAGGCGAACGCGGAGGGCCGTAAGCGGTTGTTGCCCGTGCGCTTCGTGCGGCAGCACCACAAGACGTGCGCGCCCGCGACGCTGGCCTCGGTGGCGGCGCTGTGGGACGTGCCGGTGGAGCACCTGCAGGTGGCGGAGTCCATCTGCTACGACGGGACGCCCGCGTACCAGGAGCGGCACTGGGCGGCGACCACGGGGTGGCACGTGCGCGAGTTCCGCGTCACCTGGGACAGCGCCCGCGCGCTGTTGGACCAGGGCATCGCCTTCACGCTCACCACGCAGGAGCCGGGCAGCAGCCACTTGCAGGCGGTGGTGGGCTACGATGAGCGCCGGGGCACGCTGCTGGTGAGGGACCCGTCCACGCGCCACCTCGTCGAGTTCGACACGGAGAAGGCGCTGGCGCACTTCGCCTCCTGTGGCCCGCGCGGCATGGCGCTGGTGCCCATGGCGCAGGCCGCGCGGCTGGACGCGGTGGAGCTGCCCGAGGCCTCGCTGTACGACGCGCTCCACCGGGTGGACGCGGCGCTGGTGGCCAATGACCGGGTGGCGGCGAAGGGCGCGCTGGAGTCGATGGAGCGCGACGCGCCCGGCCACCGGCTGACGTGGCAGGCGACGCGCGCGCTCGCGACCTACGACGACAGCACTCCGGACGCGCTGGCGGCGCTGAGCGGGCTGTGCGAGGCGTACCCCGACAACGTCAACTACCTGATGTCGTGGCTGGGTTGCCTGAACGAGCTGGGGCGCCGCGACGAGCTGCTCCCCGTGCTGCGCGAGCGTGCCCGGGACAAGAAGGCGCATCCGCTGCTGTGGCACGCGCTGGCGGCCGAGTTGATGACGGACGCGCGCGAGGAGGCCGAGGCGGAGCGACTGCTGGCGCGCACCCTGCGCGTGCACCCCACCTTCGCGCCCGCGTATCGCTCGCTGGCGCGGTTGCGGGACTCGCAGCTTCGCCGCGATGAGGCGCTGCGCCTGTACCGCGCGGCGGCGTGCCTGGAGAAGCTGAGCGAGGGCCATGCCTGGAGCTACTTCGAGGCGGCCCAGGCGCGCGGCGAGACGGCGCGCGCGTTGGCCTTCGTGAAGGACCGCTTCGAGCGCTTCGGGGCGCTCAACGGGGGGCCCGCGCGCACGCTGTGTCGCGCGCTGGAGTCGCTGAGCCGGCCCGAGGACGCGCACGCCGTGCTGGAGCAGGCGTGCGCGCTGCGGCCCGAGGATGGGGAGTTGTCCCTCTTCGCCGCGGAGCTGTCCGCGCGAGTCGGTGACGCGGAGGCGGCGTCGCGCCACCTGCGTTCAGCCGAGGGCCGGGTGCGGGACGTGGACTGGCAGCGCGGCGCAGCGACCCTGGCATCCCAGCGGGGTGAGCTGGCGGAGTCGCTCGCGCACTGGGAGCAGGTGCTCGCCCGGGAGCCGCTGCCCGCGGATGCGCATCGGGAGCGGGTGCGGTTGCTCACGGATTTGGACCGTGCTCCGGAGGCGAAGGCGCACCTGGATGCGACGTGCGAGCGCTATCCGAGGCACGCGGGCCTGTTGCAGCTGCGAGTCATGTGGACGCGGGAGCACGAGCCGTCGGCGGTCTTCGACGCACTGGAGTCCTTCCTCGCCGTGCACCCGGAGGATGCGTGGGCGCGGCGTGAGCGCGCGGGCCTGTTGTCGGAGCAGGGCCGTCGCGAGGAGGCGCTGGAGGAGCTGGCGCGCGCGGAGGTGCTGGAGCCTCGCAACCCGGGGCTGCACTACAGCCGGGGACAGATTCTGGAGGCGTGTGGCCGCAACGCGGAGGCGGACGTCGCCTACCGCGAGTCGCTGCGGCTCCAGCCCTCGCGGCTGGGGATGCGCGCGCTGATGGGACTGGCGACGACGCCCGAGGAGCGGCGGGCCTCGCTGACCTTCGTGCGCGACGCGCTGGAGGGCATGGCCCAGCTCGATGACACGGTGCTGGCCTTCGAGCAGGTGTCGCGCGACGAGTTGTCGCTGGAGGAGCAGGGCGCATGTCTGGAGGCCCTGCTCCAGCGGCACCCCGACTGCTGGGAGGCGTGGGTGGCGCGGCTGCGTCACCTGCTCCGCGCGCGGGAGCTGGATACCGCGGCACGCGTGGCGGAGCAGGCCACCACGCGCTTCTCGCTGCTGTCTCCAGTGTGGCTGGAGCGCGCGCTGGTGCACCGGGCGCGCGAGGACGCGGCCGGAGAGCGCGAGGCGTTGGAGGCGGCGTGTCGGCACTCGCCGGGCTGGACGCGGCCCGCGTGCGAGCTGTCGGAGCTGCTGGAGCGCATGGGCGAGCCGCTGCGGGCGCGCGAGGTGCTGGAGCGGGTGGGCCGCGAGAATCCGCGCGACGGCGTGACGCGGGGCTACCTGGCGGACCTGCTGTGGCGCTCGGAGGAGCACGACCTGGCGCTGGAGCGGCTCTTCGAGGCGCTGCGGTTGGACCCCTCCTACGGATGGGGTTGGGCGCGGTTGCAGGAGTGGGCGGAGGAGCGGGAGCGCAAGGCGGACGCGGTGGCCTTCGCGCGGGAAATCTGCGCGCGGCCAATGCCGGAGGAACTCGCGAGACTGGCGCTCGCGGAGCTGCTGGAGGCGGAGGGTGAAGCCTCGCGCGAGGAGCGGCTGGCGCTGCTGGATGGGGCGCTGGAGTCCTCGCCTCGCATGGATGACGCGCATGACGCCCGGGCGCGGACGCTGGTGGAGGCGGGGCGCTTCGACGAGGCGCTGGCGGCCTGTGCTCCCGCGGCCTACGGCGGCGCGCTCCCCCTGGCGCTGCGGGGCCGGGCCGCGTGGGTGCTCTTCGAGAAGGGCGCGCAGCGCGACGCGGTGAAGGCGATGGAGGCGTTGCTCCAGGAGGAGCCCCTCTACGGCTGGGGCTGGCAGACGCTGGGCGAGTGGGCGGAGTCGCTCCGGGACGACGTGCTCCTCCGGCGGGCCCGTGAGGCCCTGGTGAAGTTGAGCCCTGATTCACCCGTGGCGCACGTGCAGTGGGCGGAGGTGCTCGCGGAGGCGGGAGAGGTGGAGGGCGCCATCGTCGGGTGGAGGCGCGCGCTGGAGCTGGCGCCAGATTACGCCTACGCGGCGACGCACCTCTTCGACGCGCTGCTGGGCAAGGGCCGGCTGGACGAGGCGGCCCAGGCACTGGACGCGGCGCGCGGCCATGCGCCGGAGGTGCTCTTGGAGGCGCGCGCCGTGCAACTGGCCTGCGCCCGGAACGACGCACAGGCGGCCCGGCGGCACGTGGAGCTGACGTTGGCATCGCTGGGAAACAGCACCTGGTCGCTGGAGCGCTGCGTGGAGGCCATGCGCTCCCGAGGCTGGAGCTCGGTGATGGAGCGCGCGGTGGACGCGGCGCTGGCGACGAAGGGAGGCGAGGCGTCGGAGACGTTGGCGCGCGCCTGGGCGCTCCAGCACGCCGAGCGGACATGGACGTGGCGGGCGTGGGGCCGGCTGCGCGCGCTGGCTTCCGGGAGTGCCGCGGGTGTCGAAGCCCTGGGCGTGTACGTGGAGCGGATGGGCGAGCTGGGGCGCACCGTCCTGCTGGCGCTGTTCCTCTTCTTGTACCCGGGCCTGCTGCGCGCGCATGCGCGGACCTGGGGCGCCATGGGTTATGCGCTGATGAAGCAGCAGCGCCGGGCACGGGCGTGGCGTTGGCTGCGTGACTGGCGGGAGCGGCCCACCGGGGAGCTGCGCGCCTGGATGATGTTGAACGTGCTCGTGTGCGGCTACGCGCGGGGGCACCGCGAGGAGGCCGAGGCGGCCCTGTCCCTGGGGCTGACGCTGTCGGAAGAGAAAGAGAGCGTCCTGGCCGGGGACCTGCGGGTGTGGCGAGCCTTCCTCACCGCGCTTCGGGACGACGGTGATGCACTCAGCACTGCGCTGCTGGAGGTGAAGCACTCTCCGGAGGACGGCCTGCTGAAGCTCGTCCTGGGCCTCGCCAGGACGGTGCACGCGGCGCGGACGTCGGGTGCTCGGGCCGCGAGGGAAGCGCTGCGCACGGCGGAGCAGTGCATGCCGGGCTTCCAGACGCATCCGGTGGCGCGCAGGGCGCATCGCGACGCGGTGGCCCGGGTGCGCACCGTCGTGGGCTGGCGCGCGTGGCTGCGCTCCACCTTCTGACCGTCAGCGCCGCGCGTCGAGCCAGGACACCAGCACGTCGGCATGACAGGGGCCGGGTTTGCACCAGCAGCCCAGTCGCTTGCCCCGCAGCGCGAGCACATCCTCGCGCCAGGCGGCGTCATGCCGGGTGCGCAGCTCCAGATACCAGCGGTAGGACTCGAAGGGGTCCGCGTCCGGGCCCATGCGCCGCAGGGCCTCCGCGTGGACTTCCCGCTGCTGGGCCTCCGGCAGCGCGCCAAGCCAGGGGACGAAGTACTTCTTCCACATGGCGCCCGGAGCGCCGACGCCTCCGGGCTTGAAGGGGTTGCCGAAGCGACCGGGCACGGGGTTGGTGGGGCTCGGCTTCACCCACGCGCGGAAGGCGCGGCCCACGTACACGTCACAGCCTTCGTGCACATGGACCGCCGTGGTGCGCGTCCCGGTCATCGGCGTCACGCGCTACTTCTTGCGCTTCTTGCCGGACGCGGGGACGGCGGCGGCTTCGGCGGCCGCGGCGGCCTGCTCGGCGGCGACCTTCAGCTCGTCGCGCTCCTTGGACACGTTGGCCAGGTCGCCCTCCAACTCGCCGACCTTCGTCTTGAGGGCCTCGTTCTCCGCGCGCAGCGTCTCCGTGTCCTTGCGCAGCACGTTCGCCTCCGCCTTCGCGCGGTTCAGCTCGCGCGAGCCGCCACATCCGACGAGGGGAACCACCGCCAGCATCGCCACGGCCATCCATGCCTTCATGTGAGTCTGCTCCTGTGCGCCCCGGGGACCTGGGGACCTGATTCGTATCCGGCGGGAGCAAGTCGGGGGACCGCGCCCGTCCCACCGGCATCGAGCCGGCGAGCCTAGGCATGGAGCCGTCACGAGCGGAAGTCACCGTTGAGTCGGATGCGCTCGCGCGGGGGGCGGGAGTGTTTGCATCTCAAAACGGGGCTTCTGGCCCGGGCTCGGGAGTGCCAGCTCCTTGGACTTCGTGAATCCAGACGGACTCGACGCCCCAGGTGAAGAGGGCGCGATGGCGGGAGAGGACGGTGAAGCCGGGGGCTTCCACGGGGCGGGTGACGGTGAGGATGCGGGTGCCGGGGCGGCAGGCGCGCAGGCGAGCGATGAGCCGGGCCCGGGTTTCCGGGGAGAGGGCTGTCCAGTTGACCAGGACGTGGGTGGCGTCAGTCAGCGCTCCGTCCTCCCGGGTGGCGTCCCCCTGGCGCAGCACCGCGCCCGTCCTGGCCAGGGCTTCCGAGGCGAGCACGACGTGTTCTTCGAGCAGCTCGATGCCCAGCGCCTCCGCGCCCAGCCAGCGCGCGGCGAGCAGGGTCCTCCCGCGTCCCGCGCCCAGGTCCACCAGCAGGGAGCCCTTCGTCACGCCGGCCTTCCGGAAGAGCGACAGCGCGGTGTGCACCGGCGTCTCGCCGTACATCAGCTCGTGGACATCCTGGCCGCTGGCGCGCAGGACGCGGATCAACTCGAAGGAGCGACGCGGGCGGTAGGGCGAGACGCGCACCTCGCGCAGCCACAGCCGCAGGTACGCGGGCACCAGCCGGGGACGCCACGCGAGCACGAGCAAATCTCCCAGCCGGCTCACCGCATCCAGCACCACGCCCCAGACGCTGAGGAGGAGGAGTCGGGGGAGGGACAGGTCGTCGGACGACGAAGCGCGCCGCGCGGGCGGGGTG
>NZ_JABXEM010000176.1:0-24812 GCF_013372595.1 Myxococcus sp. AM011 | reverse complement strand
GTGCATGGCGCGCCGGCCCACCGCGGGCATCAACCTCATCGACGGGAAGCCGATGCAGATGCCGTAGAAGGCGCTGAGCGCGAAGATGCGCGCGACCTTCGCGGGCGGGGCGGGCGAGGCGGGCGCGGGGAGTATCACGAACGCCGTGACGAGCGCCGCGAGCAGCAGCGTGCCGCCCCCGAACAGCGCCCAGCGCACCCCGGGCTTCATTTCGCGCGCCGCACCGTCATCTCGAGGAACTGACCGAATGTCTTGCCCCCATCGAGCGAGAGTTCTCCCTTTTCCACCCACACCCCGTCACGCACATTCAGCGTGAAGCGGACGCGGCCTTGAGGCATGTCAAAGCCCCACTGGAACACCCCTTCGCCCAGCAGCTTCATTTCGGTGTCCACGACACCTCCGCCAAAGCGGTATGCACTGAAGCGCACGCGGCCAGCGGCCTCATCCCAGGAGAGTACTCCGAATGCCTGGTGCGTAGGGACCTCGGGGGCCGTGGGGCTCGCTCGGCTGGTGCCCAGTCCCTCCACCACGAGCACTGTTCCGTCGAGGTGCGGCTGCACGGTCTCCTTCAGCTGGAACGTCTTGCGGCCGCCCGTGTGCGGGCCCATGTCGACCCATCCTTCTCCCCGCCAGTTGCCCACCAGGACCTGGAGCGGCGAGAGCTTCTCGCGGTGCCGCGCGGCCGCTTCCGCGGGAGAGGGTGGCTGCCGCGGCCCGGCGGGAGGGGTGGGCTCCGCGGCGAGGACAGGGCTGGCCAGTGCGAGCGCGAGGGCGGCGAGGAGGCTGCGGGCGTGCATGGTGGGGACTCCCGTTCGTGGGTGCCTTCCCGTCCTAGTTCAGGGGCACACGCCGGGCGTGCGGGTTCCGACGAGAGGTCGGAATTCGGGGGCGAGGGGCTCATGAGTCGACGTCGATGCGCGCGTGTTCGGTGAGTGACGGGGAGGCTTCCGCCTCTGGACGGCTCAACGTCGGACGAGGAGTCGCAGGCCGCCCATGAACCAGGAATGGAAGCGGGCATCCGGTCCGTCGTACCTGGAGAGGGTCCCCGTCACGTAGGGGCCGAACCACACGGGCCCCGCGACGTTGAGATCGATGCCCCCTTGCACGTTGCCCACCTCGAAGCCTTCCAGGCGGCCATACGACGAGGTCGGCTCGAGTTGTCCGGTCGTGATGGAGGGCAACTGGTCGGCATCAAGGAAGTCGTAGCCAACGCCCAGGCCCACCCAGGGGCTGAGCTTTTCCGACCAGGGATGGTGGTAGCTCAGGTTGAGGCCAATTCGCATGGCGCTCACACCGCAGTCCCCCTGGCAGGAGCTGACAGCGAGCCCCACCGCGTACTGGAACGAGGCGCCCACGTAGACACGGGAGCCCAGGAACGTCCCCACGTCGAGCTGCGCGGGGACGATGCCCTTCACGACTTCGTCCAGGTCCATGTTGTAGTGGCCTTCCCCGCCCCTCGCGGTGCCGAGCGGAAGCCCGTAGCCGGCGCGAAGGCCGAAGGAGAGCTTCAGGTCCTCGGATTCAGCATGGGCGACCGGTGCCCCTGCGAGGATGAGCGTGATGAGGGCCCCGAACGTGACGACTGAGCTGTGCATGATGTCTTCCTCTCGCGGTGATGCGATGTGAATCACCGCCGGGCCCAGGGCGGGGTCGGCCTTCCTCGCCTGGCCCGACGTGGCGCCAGTGCAAGCTCGGTGCCTTCCATGTTCTCCCGGTGACACCAGGATGGACCGCGAGGGCAGCGCGACGCGGGGACTCAGAATTTCGCGACAGCGCGCCAGGGAGGCCGTGTCCCAAGGGAGGCATGACTCGCGTGTCGCATCCCGGATGAGGCGAGGGTGGTGATGCGGGGAGTGCTCAACGGGCCATGGCCGTTGGCCACACCGGCATCTTGCGGTGTCGTGCCCCGGGGGGAGACGGCTAGAGCGCGCCGTTCGTGTACGTCTTGCCCAGGAACACCTGCGTGCCCATGAGGTTGGAGCCGAGCAGATCCACCTTGCCGTCGTTGTCGACGTCACCCAGGTAGCGGGGGGCCCCCGGGAACCAGGTGCCGCTGGCGACGGCGAAGTTCTTCAACACCGCCTGGGCGGGGAGGAAGCCCGTGCCCGTCGAGAACGAAACCCAGACATAGTCATGGCCGAATCCGATGATGTCCGCCCGGCCGTCTCCGTTGAGGTCGCCCAGGTGGCGAGGATAGGTCGTCGACGAGCTCCACCCGCCCACGCTCACGTCCGCGCCGTAGTCGGCGATCCACAGCGAGGGCGCGGCGAAGGACACCGTCGTCGCCGTGGACGTCGACAGCGCCACGATGACGCCCCACTCGGAGAACCCCACGAGGTCCGCCTTGCCATCGCCATTCACGTCCGCGACCCGGCGCGGGTGGCGCGCCCCAGCCCAGCCGCCCAGCAACGGCGCGTTTCCAAAGGCCGCCAGGGCCAGCACCGGGGCCGCGAACTGGGTGCTCGGGGTGCAGAGCGCCCCCGTGCATTGGGACAGCGAGACCACCGTTCCGGTGTCATTGAAGCCGATGATGTCGGCCCTGCCGTCGCCATTCACATCGGCCACCATCCGAGGCGTGGAGCTCGCATCCGGCCAGCTCGGGTTGAGGTTGTTGAAGCCGACGAAGGCGATGGCACCCGACGCGAAAGCCGTGCCCGTCGAGTAGGACAGTCCGACGCCTGAGCCCCAGAACGAGATGAGGTCGGCCCGTCCGTCCGCGTTGACGTCGCCCACGGTTCGAGGCTCCAAGAAGCCCGGCGGCGTGTCCGTCCAGTAGTCCGTGCTCCACGACTGGGATGCGAGGAAGAGTCGCTGGGCGGCGTCCACCTTCGCGACCCGTACACCGTCGTCCCGGAAGAAGACCATCTCGTTCTTCCCATCCCCGTCCACGTCCGCGATGTGACGCAGGTCGTACTCGAGAGAGAGGGCGTTGATGGTCGCGAACTCCTGCGACCAGCGCCGGGGGCCATACACGCTGGCCACGCCCACCTTGTCGAAGGCGCTCAGGGCCTCCGACAGGTTGTTGTTGATATTGCAGTAGTCCTGGGACTGCATGAGCGACGCCGGGTCGTACCAGGTGAAGTTCGTGCCGAGATAGATGGTCGAATTGCACGGCGCCACTGCGTCAGACCGGTGCTGCTCGTGGCTGAAGCCGAGGATATGCCCCAGCTCGTGGGATGCGAGGTATTGCAGCCGGCCAAGCCGGTGGGGATAGGTGGTCTTCGGGACGGCGATATGCAGCGAGTGGCCCTCTCCCGGAAGACGCAGCGCGCCCATCCCCGGGAATGCCGAACCTCCGCCTACGCCTAAATCATCCGTGGCCACGTCCAGCTCGACGCGGATGAACTTGTCCGTGCCGGTGGTGGGGCACGTGCTGGTCCAGGCGAACTTGACCAGGGACTCGAACTCCCAGGTGCGCGCCACCGATTCACGGATGAGCTGCTTCTCCGTGTCGAAGTCGGTCGTCACCCAGCAGATGGGAATCACTGGATTGGAAAGGGGCCAGAGCGTGACTCCGTTCTGGGAGTAGAGCGCGTCCGATGCTTCCGCGACCTCCTGCTCCGGGGACTGTACGTCGACCTCTCCAGCGCAGCCCGTGAGGACTGCTCCTGACACCGCAAGCCAACCTGCGCGCTGACGCCACGACACGAGGGTCTCCCGAAATGCCCCGGAAGGTGGAGCTGGGCATTCCTCCTTTCCATACGGAGGGACCCGCCCAATCGGGGCGTCGGAATCGCGTCGGCGCGTGTGCGGCGCGGCTCAGGGCTCCCTTATACAGGGTGGCGGCGGCGACCTTCATCAGCTCCTCCCCGAACTTCGGGAAGGGCGACTCCACGACCCGGAGCTCCCGCGCGCGCCCGTCCGTGTCCACTCGCCCCCGGAGGATGAACACCTGCCTCTTCCGGAGAAGGAACGCCTCCCTCGGGACGTCCGGCGGCGACAGCCCCTCCAGCCGGCTTCACGGGCTGGAAGTTCGCGAGCAGGAACTCACAGGCGTCGAACAGGTCGACGGCGCAAGCGGCCGACAGCGTCGCGGAGGCCTGCCGCACCTGCCCCTCCGTGGGCGCGCCCTTCAACAGCGCCACGGCCTCGTCGAAGGCGTCACGCGCCATCTCCGGCGTGACGCCCCCCTGCGCCCCCGGGTTGAACAACGACGCGGGTGGCGGCTCCGAGGCCTCGCGCGGATTTCCTTCCGGGTCCACGTTGTACGCCATCGCGAGGGAGAGCTGCCCATGACTCGCGGGGAGCGACGGCACCCACGAATGGGCGCAGCCCGTCGCCCACAGCACGACCGACAGGAACACGATGCGGGAGAGACGCATGGACCGTCACGCCAACCCCAGCCCACGAGCAGGGATAGGTCACGCTCAGCGAAACGCGAGCACCCAGCTCAACCCGCCACAGCCAGCCAGTCCCCCGCGGCGCAAGGCTGAGACTGCCTGAAAAGACAGCACGGGCCGGCTCCGGAGCTCAACCGGTGCCGGCCCGCGTCTGTTCAGCGACTCCGGGCTACCGAGGCTGCGTCACGGGCTGCAGCAGAGCAGCGCGTGGGGCGCGCCACCGGAGGGGTTGCGGGAGATCCCGCCGATGTACCGGCCGGAACCGCACTCGCCCTTCCAATTGCCGACGTCCCAGTCACCCGAGGTGGAGGACTCGCGTGCGTCCTGGCCGTCGAAGACGCGAGGGGTGCAGGAGTTGTGGGCGACGTTGCCAGGGCAGCAAAGCAACGCGGTGATTTCATGCGCGGTGCTCTGGGCCACACCGGCGACGAACTCATTGGCGCCGCACTCGCCCTTGAAGTTGCCGACGTCCCAGTCGCCGGTGGCCGTGGTGCCGCGGCTGTCGGCGGTGGAGAAGAACCGGGAGTAGCAGCCGGCGTGCGGGTAGCGCCCAGCGTCGCCGCCGGTGCGGCAGAGCGCGATGCGGCTGTACCGCGAGGCGGGGCCGAGGGACACACCCGTCAGCGGCTCACCGCTGGCGCATTCGGCCTTGAAGTCGCCGTAGGCCCAATCGCCGGTGGAGGCGGTGCGGCGCGCATCCGAGGACTCGAAGTTCAACGACGCATAGCCCTCCTGCGCCGAATACAGGAAGGCCAGCGCGCTGAGGTCGCTGGAGGCGAACTCCCCCGTCTCGACCGAGCGGAAGCAGGAGTTCATGAGCGAGCCACCGATGGTCGCCGTCGTCGGCGTGCCCGGGATGTGGATGGCGCCGACGCCCGCGTCACCTTCGTTGCCGCCACTGCCGCAACTGATGACGCGGTTGTAGTAGTCCGTGTGGCGGAAACCGACGGTGTGGCCAAGCTCGTGCGTGATGACGTGCTCGATGACGTCGACGCTGTAAGCGGAAAGCCCGCCGCCGATGTTGATGGTGCCGTACGGCAGCCCGCCCGTGGGGAATCCCGCCGAGCCTCCGACGACACCAGGCTGGATGACCGCGTTGATGGTGAAGCTGCAGTCGGGGCTCGGCGCGCGCGCCATGGCGAAGCTCAGCGGCAGCTCGTCGTAGTTCTGGATGGCCAGGTCGAGTGCCGTGCTGAAGTTGCCGGTGAACGTCGAGCCGTTGATGCAGATCTTCGTCACCGCCGTGCTGACGAGGTTCGTCGTGCGGTACTGCTCCTCGGTGCTGTTGTCCCGCGCGAGCATCTCGCGCGACGCGGCCAGTGAGACCTCGGCGTCTCGGCCGACGTACACCTTCCCCTCGACGACCATGATGTCATCGGCCGGAAACCCGGCCTCGGCCAGGTTGTCGACAATCTCCTGCGTCTCATCGGATTGTCCGGCACATCCGAACATCAACACACCGCATCCCACTGCAATGACAAGACTCTTCGTGAACATGGATATTCCTTGGGTCGACCAGAAGGACCCCAACCGTGAACGGTGTTGAGACTGGAGTGGGTGTATCCGCTCGCGAGACTGTCTCGCCCCGCAGGCGTCACGCCTCCCAGGCAATCAAGGCATAATACGCCTAAACAGTATTCCTTGTCGACAGAAGTGTATCGGCGGGGTGGTGCAACCCCGTCATGCGTCGCCGTGCCTCGTCCCGGTGCCGGCCTGCCCCTGTGGGGTTCCTTCGGGTGACCCGGGTCGTGCGGCACCAAGGCGCATGGGTCGATGCCGACGGCCCACTCGGAGACGTCGTCATGTCACGCACATCTCTGGGTGACTTCAACACCCGGTGGGCGCAATCGCGAGCGTGGCACCGAGGTCGAGGGCTTCGCCGTCCAGGTTCATCTCCGGGAGCTCCACGGCGATGTTGCCGTTCTCCCCCAAGACGATGCGGTCGGGGCCATTGAAGGTCTCTCTGACGCTGGCGTCCATTGGCGCGGGATTGAGTTCGTCCATGGCCACGCGCGCGGACGGGACCGTCTGGGCGTGGGGCTCCAACGCCTATGGACAGCTAGAAGATGGCTCCCTGGTGGACAAGGTCAGTCCCGCGCCGACAAGCATCCACTCGATGGGGATCGGGAACCGCATTGCCAGTCCAGGTCGCGAATCTCTCGGGCATCGCGGAGATTTCGTCTAGCGCTTCGCATTTCCTGGCGCGAAGCGCGGCCGGAATTCTTTGGGCGTGGGGCTCGAATTCCTCTGCCTCCGGTGAATGGATGCAAGACTTCGCCGTGTCCCGTCAAGAAGGGCACGGCCTTCGTCGCTACTCGATTCATCGGGGTTCCATGCGCACGCGACCCACGTCGCGGGCATCATCGGGGCTCGTCAGAACGCCAAGGGCACGGTCGGTATCTCCCCGGGGGCCCCGCTGGTGTCCGTCTCCGTCCTGGGGACCGGCAACCTGGATGCGGTGAACCGCTGCAACCGGGGCGGCTCGAATGGCGGTTCGACCGCCGCGGGCTTCATCGCCGCGCTCGACTGGGTGATGATGGACATCACTCAGCGGGGACAGGTGGGCATCATCAACCTCTCCTTCAATGCTGCCTCATCGGCGGACAACATCTTCGCGGCGACGGGCACCGCCGGCTCGCGCATGAAGGTCGTCGCCAAGAGCGCCGGCACGTACAAGGGCGCATTCATCTCGCAGTCCGCGGGCAACAACTTCCAGAATGCCTGTGGGTATGCCTATGGCCCGGCGACTATCACGGACGGCATCGTGGTGACGGGCGCCCTCGATGACCGGGGCCAACCCCTGACGCCCATGCACTGTGACACCTGGCCCACCGTCGGCTGCATCGCTGGCATCCGCAATCTCAGCACCGTGGCCCAGTCCCAGGCGGGCTCGAACTACGGGGCCTGCGTGGAGGCCTGGGCACCTGGGTATAAGATTACGTCGACCTTCGGCACCAATCCCCAGTCCGGAACGACGGTGTCCACTCTCTACGCCCCCATGTCGGGGACCTCCATGGCCGCGCCCTTCGTGGCGGGGCTGGCGGCATACCTCGCGGAGTCGATGGGGCTTGCGACGCCTTCGGCCATCGAACTCGCCGTCCGGAACAAGCTGTACCCGCTCCAGTCCAAGGACCATGTCAGCGAAGCCATCTACCTGCCGACCCTGAACCCACCCGGCAATGGCCAGGGACGCGCCCTCGGGCGGGCTGAGTTCGCCATCCGCGAGCGCATCACCTCCCGGGTGTTCTTCCTGGAGCACGTCGGGGCGACGCTGCAGCTCCCGACGAACGGGCGGTTCAACCTGAGCTTCGACTCGGTGGGCGCACCCGCGAGCGGCTGCGTGATTACCCAGTACGACTACGCCATACCCGCCATGCCCAGGCCGACACACTTCGCGACAACGGCCCGCAACATCTGGATGGACCTCTATCTACCGCCGGTGGGAGGGCCGCCGGTGACCTATATCTCCTACAAGTTCTTCTCGAGCTGCGAATCGGATGTCAGCGTGGGCCTCTTCGTCGCGCCCTGATGGGTGACGAGAGTGACCCTCCCACCGGAGCAGCGCCATGACCTGGAAACCTTCCACCGTGATTCGACCCCTTGTCGTCTCCCTGTTCGCCTGGGGGGCGTCCGCGTCCGCTCAAGACTTCTCCCTCACGCCTCCCTGCGCGCCGGGTCTGTGTGGCGCGTCGCAGATGGGCGTCGCGGCCACGAAACCGGCGGGCACCCTCCTGGAGACGCACTACATCGAAGTCGACATCGCGGCGACGACGCTGCTGCAGAGCAGCAGCGAGCACATCGCCATCAGCGCCTTCGCGAACGGGCAGCCGTTTGACGCGAGCGGAGCCTTCACCACCACGGCGCCGAATGGCGGTATCGGCATCGCGCTGGGGCGGATCGACACCGCCGCGCATCCGAGCTGCCCCTTGGACTCCTCCAACACAAAGGTCGAGTTCGCCATCGAGCAGTTCGCGTGGAGCGACATCTACGGGTCGCGGATTCTCCACTGCGTGTCGTTCAACAAGTCCGCGCTGACGGGCGTGTGGAAGCTCCGGGTCTCTGTCTTCGTCGAGTGCGTGGGGACGACGTGCAGCGCTTCAGCGAGCGTGGAGAATCCCGTCACTTTCGCGCTGCTCGCCTCGGTCTCCAGCACGGGCATTCCGCTCGCGAATCCCAACACGACGCGACGACCCTGGTACTCGGTGACCAACTTCGTGGACGAGCCGTTCAACTACAGCGCCAGCTTCTGGAAGCGCGCCGAGATGTACGCTCCGTACTTCTGAGCGGGGTTCGCAGGAGGTCGCTTGTGCCGCCTGGAGGCGGGCCTCGATGGCCCAGGCGTCGAACTGTCACCCGATGTAGGGCCCATGTGACTGACTCTTGAACGGCGACGGGATGGAGGGGTCCGGGGACAGGAAGCATCCCACCGCCGGGTCAGGCGCCAAACCGCGGCCATTTCTTGCATCCTCAAGCAGGCACGCAGGAGGCAAGCGCGGGGCTTGAGGCAGCGGCCAGCAAGGAGCGGATGAAGAAAGAGGACACCGCGAATGGACTGGGCCGGGTTGCTCCGCAGGACGTTCGACGGCGACGGGTTCGCATGCATGAGGCGTGGAGGCAGCAAGTACTGGCGTACGTGAAGGAGGCCGGAGGGGTGCGAGCAGTTCTGGAGCACCTGGGCCTGCCCAACGTCAGGTGCGAGACTGGCCCCGGCGCGGGGGCCTCCCCTGGCCGCATTCGGCCAGCGGGAGCACACCGAAGATGTCGCTCGCCCAGTCTGGAGGCTCCTCGCGCCATCCCCGGGAGCGCAGGGAGTGGGCCTTGCGCGCGCGAGCGAGAGTCCTCCGACGTGTCGCTCGAGCTTCTTGCCTCTCGGGAGGCCAGGGCCCTTGACGTCAGCGAGAGGCCGGCGCGTGAGGCGGGAATCGACCTCGCGCCCGGAACCTTCGTGCAAGACCTGCAAGGCCTCCTGGCGGGGCTCCATGCAACGTTTGCAGACCCTGCAACAACTGCTCGAAACCCGCCGGTGCGGGGACGCCGGCGCGCAGGTGCATGGGTTGGCTGGGTTCTTGAATGATTCATGTGTCGACAGCCGCCATGTCGATGTTTCGGACCTGAACGCGAGGAGTCCATCTCATGAGTCGTCATTCGAGGCCCTGGTTGCCATTGCTCTCATTCACGGCGCTGCTCGCTTGTGGATTGCCACCCACGCCGGAGGAACTGGAGGGCTCCGCGCCCGTGCCGGACGACGCCCTGGCCATGTCTCACGCCAGCCTCATCGGTCTCGATGGCACCGGCACGAAGGTCGTCATCACCGGCACTGCCAGCGCCGACACGGCCGCCGTGAGCTACTACCCGAACGACCCCACCAGCATCATCGTCACGCTCAATGGCACGAGCAGCGTCTACTGGCTGAACCCCCTGTTCGGCTCCGCCATCACCTCCATCTCCTTCTCCGGGGGTGACGGCAACGACACGTTCACCAACAACACCGCCCTGCCCTGTACCGCGAACGGTGGCAACGGTGACGACGTGCTCAACGGCGGGAGCGGCGACGACTTCCTGACGGGCGACCTGGGTGTCGACACGCTCAACGGCAACGCGGGCGCGGACGTGCTCTGGGGCTCGGGTGGCAGTGACATCCTGTACGGAGGGACGGGGCGCGACACGCTCTACGGCCACGGCGGGAACGATGAGATGCACGGCGGTGATGATGCAGACCTGCTCAACGGGGGGTCGGGCAATGACCTGCTGTATGGCGACAATGGGCAGGACACACTCATCACCGTGGGACTCGGCGCCGACATCATCACCGGCGGCAACCAGTGGGACTCCTACTGGGGGGACGCCACGGACAGCTTCCTCGACCTGTCGGCGCTCGAGCTCTCCCTGGGCTATGTGCACGTCGTCTCGGCGTTCCATCATGTGAGCTACAACGGCGGAGGGACGTCGACGCCGGTGGGCCTCGACCCCCTGGGCGAGGAGCTCCTGGACCCGACGTCGTTCTCGGGCGACTCGGGCTTCACCCTCGTCAAGCAGGACTACAGTGACAGCCCGCTCTTCGGCCCGAGTGGCCCTGGCAAGAACGACATCTTCCAGGGCACCGTCGGAGACTGCTACTTCGTCGCGGCCCTCTCGGCCATCGCGAACTCGGACCCCGAGTTCATCCGGAACATGGTGGTGGCGCTCGGTGACGGCTCCTACGCGGTGCGCTTCTATCGCGACGGAGACCCTGTCTATGTCCGCGTCGATGGAGACCTCTGGGTGAACAGCGCGACCAACGGGCTCCAGTACGCGAAGCTCGGGAGCACGGGCGCGCTGTGGGTGCCCATCGTGGAGAAGGCCTACGCCATCATGCGGTCCGACTCCGCCGACTATTCGGCCATCGACACCGGTGACGGCACCCTCGAAATCAACAAGCCCGGCGGCGGGCACATCAACCTCACCATCACCCACTGGAGCTACGCCGATGGGGTGACGAAGGAGGACGTGCTCGGGTGGCTCGCGAACGGTTCGCCGAGCGGCCCCATCATGACGGCGCGCAACCTGGGCGTGGACGCCTTCCTGGCCTGGGTCCAGCAGCAGCGCGCCCAGGGAGCGGCGCTCGTGACGGGGTCCGTGCCCAACGTGAGCGACACCGCGACGCTCGATGCGAACTCGTGGCGGCGGGGTGCGCACATCCTCATGATCGACCGCGTGGTGACCGACCGCACCGGCAAACCCGTGGGCATCGTGCTGCGCAACCCCTATGGCTTCGAGGTCGAGCTGCGCGACTACACGCAGATCTACTTCCTCCTGGGAGGGGCGGGACGGTGGGACCTGCCTTGACGCTCCAGGTCACGCGACGCCCGTGACGTTCGGGCGCCGCGGTGGGGAGTTCCCCGGCGAAATCGCCGGGGAATATCCGGTGTGCGCGTCGTTCTTTTTCGGGGAGTCACGTGCTCCCGGTCTCAGGAGGCATCATGGCTCGGAAGCAGGGGCAGTGGGCGCTGCTCGTCGTCGTTTGTCTCGCCGCCTGTACGAATGGGTGTCTCAACTATCCCCGCGACAATCAGGTCGTCGACAGCAAGGCCACGAACGTGGCGTTCGAGGGGTTCTATTACAACGTGCCGAGCGCCGAGGTCCGGCCGCTCGTCAAGAACAACGTCTCGGGCACGTTCGACGTGATTCCACACGCGCCCATCCTGACGGGCACGACGCCATACGTCGATAACGCGGGTGAGAGCTGGTACTCCTTCGCCGCGTCCGACGTCGTCATTCCGGCGGCGTCCCAGTACTGGTCCGCGGGCGCGGGCCGCACGCTGATCGCACGAGTGAAGGTCGTGGGGCCGGGCAACCAGGAGCTCGTCTCGTTCGATACGGGCGCCGATACCGACACCTGCATCAACACGGAGCTCCAGCAAGGTGGCGCCGCGGTGATGACCGGGTGCAAGTCCTCGACGAGCCCCGTGGTCCGGCTGGTCGTGCCCTGCGGAACCTCCGGTGCCGATTGCTGTGTGTCGGGGAACGCATGTGACTTCGGCAAGAACTGCTCGGCCGGCTTGTGTACGACGACCTGCGGCGCACAGGGACAGGGGTGCTGCAACGCCGCGCCTGCGTGCTCCAGCGGCAACGTGTGTCTCGGCGGGTCCTGCGCCGCGTGCACGGCCAAGGGCGCTTCGTGCAGCAGCAGCGCGCAGTGCTGCAACGGGCTGTCGTGCAGTGGGGGCGTCTGCAAGCCGCCGTGCACGCCAGGCGCGGCCTGCACCGTTCCTGGAAAGCAGGGGCCCTGCGCGAAGGGCGTCCTGAGCTGCACGGGCGTGGACCCGGTCTGCACGCAGGTGGTGTCTCCGCAGCCCGACACGAGCTGCAACGGCATCGACGACAACTGCGATGGCTCGAAGGACGAGGGCTATGTCACGCATGCGTGCAACACGACACCCGACACCTGCCAGTCCGGCTTCACGGTGCCCGGGAAGTCGTCGTGTCACGCGGGCAGCGAGTCGTGCGAGGCCGATGACAACGTCGACTACTGCGACGCCTGCGGCACCGCCGCGTGTGGCGCCTGCGGTGGGACGCCCTGCACTCCCGGAGTGACGAAGTGTGCGCCGGGCTTCGTGTGCAAGATGGGCGCGACGCTGGGCTGCGGCATCTCGGATTCGAGCACGTCCTGCTGGCCCATCGACGGTGGCCATTGCAACGGCTGCGGTCCCAACAAGACGTGCTGGAAGCCGGCCGATGTCACGGTCGGCGGGGCTTGCATGTAGCGGCCCTCGTCTTTCCGGTGCACCGCGGTCACCAATACGTGGTCGATGGGCGTCGGCAGCTCTCCAAAAAAGCGCTGCAGCGCTTCTGCATCCGTGGCGTCGAACGCAGCTCTCCGCGGAATGTCGAGTTCCTTCGCCGCGAGCGCTCCGGCTCGCGCCAGCCGGAAGAGGGAGCGCCCTGCCCCTCCAGCGTGCCGTGGGCGAGCCGTTCGAGGCCCGTCCCCATCGGCACCGCTCGCATCGGCGCGACTGCCTGGGGGAACATCCCCCCCATTTCGAATACCTTCTGCTAGGACTTTGAATCCAATCCATGCACACACTCCCATTCGCCCGCCCCTGTTCGCGGTTCCTGCTCGTGGCCGCGCTCGTGACACTCGCCACGGGCTGCCGCACCCTCCCCGCAACCACAACCGTCCGTGAGGACTCCGCCCTGGCGAAGGACTACGCCCTGGCGCGAAGCGGCTTCAAGACGAAGCTGCTTTGGCGGGGCCCTGCCCCTCAAGAGGGAGAGGCGGGCCTGACGCCCAAGGGCGCAACCGTGGTGACCTACCGCTCGGGTGGCCTGGACCTCACCGCTTACGTCAGCCCGGTTCCTCAAGACGGCAAGAAGCATCCCGCGGTGCTCTTCCTGCACGGAGGCTTTGCCTTCGGAGAGGAGGACTGGGAGATGTCGAGCCCCTTCCGAGAGGCGGGCTTCGTGGTGATGATGCCCCTGCTGCGCGGAGAGAACGGTCAGCCGGGCACCTTCACCTTCTTCTACGACGAGGTGGACGACGTGCTCGCCGCGGCCGCCGCGCTCTCCCGCCTTCCGGGCGTGGACCCGTCCCGGCTCTACGTGTCCGGGCACAGCGTTGGAGGAACCCTGGCCCTGCTCGCGGCCCAGACCTCCCGCGCTTTCCGGGCGGCCGCGTCGCTCTCGGGCTCCCCTCAGCAGAAGAGCTTCATCGTCGGGCGCGAGGACATCGTTCCCTTCGAAATGACGAATGCGCGCGAGTTCGCGATGCGCTCCCCGGTGGACTTCGCCACCAGCTTCAAGTGCCCCACCCGGCTCTACTTCGGCAGCGAGGAACCCTTCTTCCGCTCGACGTCCGAGGAGACAGCCCAGGAGGCAGGAAGGGCCGGGCTGGACGTACAGGCGCACATGGTGCCCGGCGACCACTTCAGCTCGGTACCGGAAGCGCTCCAGCGGAGCATCGCGTTCTTCCGCGACAACTAGCCAACCGACACGGCGCCCAGCGATGGCCCGTCCCAGGAGCGCATCGGGCGCTACCCGCGCCACCGGCGGCGGGAGTTCCCGCTGTCCACCCAGTGCGGCAACGGCGTGCCGGGCGTGGAGGACTGGACGCCCGAGTGCGGCGTACTCCGGGGACAACGCCGCGCCGGCCCCATGACGTGGGCATCGACTGGGAGCGGATGCAGGCCATGGCCGTGGAGACAACGCACGGCCTGTATTGAAACGCGCTGGCGCGATGGGGTTCCCATATTACTTGCAGGCTCGCTCGAATCACCGTGGCCAGGCTTCACACCACCACTGGAGGAGTCATGGGCAAGTATCTGCGACGCTTTCTAGCGGCTTCCGTCGTCCTCACCTTTGCACCCACCGCCGCATCCGCGCTCCCGCCACCGCGCAGCGAGGTCTGTTTCGGCCCGAGCACGTGCAACAGGCTTTGTAGCGAGGGCCTCTTCACGACGACCTGTCGGGCAGCGGGGCTGTGCGAGCCCGAAACACTCGATGAGCCCACGGACGAAGCGGACATGGTCGAGCAGTTCTCCGAGGAGTCGCTGGTTTGCAGTGCGGAGGCCCAGGCCTCCGCGCTGGAGAGCTGATTCAGCACCCCTGGCGGTCAGGGCCTCGATGACGAGGCCCTACCGCCAGGACGTCAGCACGCGAGACCACGGCGTCAGCAGGTTGCGCACCACCGCGCCGTCTTCACCCACCGGACCACCAGGAGACAAGACGTCATCGTCCGGGGGCGTGGGGATGCCGAACTGCTCCTCGGGCTCCGCGGCGCGGAAGCGCTGCAGGTTCATGGCTCAGGAGCAGGGCCCACACGCCAGCCATGTCACTCAACCCCTGGGCGCTGGGGATGGAGCCCTGCCCGCTTCAACGAAGCCCGGCAGGGGTCACCCTGTCTTGCATTGCCAGACAGAGAAGCCGGCGCGGTGACAGCGCATGGAGAGCCGCTGTGCGGACGTGCGGTGCGGGGCAGCGCCGGAGCGCGAGAGGCGGCTCGACGGAAGCAACCCGGCCCCGTCCCCGCCCGTGGAGACGGGGCGGGAGGACGGGGCCGGTGGAACCGGGTCATGCGCCCAGGATGGCGAATGACCTCATGAGGCTCAGAGGTTCGCGGCCTTGGGCGTCCGGGCCACGACGTGGAAGTCCGCCAGGTTGTTGTCGGTGTCCGTTCCGTCCGCCGGATACCGGCTGGCCGAGTTCCCGGAGGAGGGGGCCGCGACGGCGGTGCCCTCGACAAAGGCATTCGTCGCCGTCCCAAAGCCCATGGAGTCGCGGACGGTGTTGGAGCCATCGCGCAAAGCCAGGCCACCGCCGGCGGCGGCGAGGGCGGAGGCCATCGTCCCATCGCCCGCCACGCTCCCCGTGTACTGCGAACCGGTGTAGAGCCGGAACCCAGCCGGCGCGAGCACCGTCGCGGCCGTGAACGAAGACAGGTTGACGTCGGCCGTTCCCCCGGCGGACCGGTACACGAGCTTCCAACCCTTCAGGTCAATCGGGAAGGAGCACCCGTTGTAGAGCTCGACGAACTCGTCCGAGGCCCCGCCAGTCCCGGCCACGGACACCTCGTTGAGGGTGATGTGGCAGGCGCTGATGGTCAGCGTCGTCGCGCCGGACACCGAGTCCACCGTCGCGCTGATGCTCGTGGTGCCAGCGCTGACGCCGGTCGCCAGGCCCACGCTTCCCGCGGCGTTGCTCACCGTCGCGCTGGGGGTGTTCGAGGAGGCCCACGTCGCCGTCGCCGACAGGTCCTGCGACGAGCCATCCGAGTACATGCCCATGGCCGTGAACTGCTGCGTCGTCCCAGCGGCAATCGTCGGGGTGGCCGGAGTCACGGCAATGGACACCAGCGTGGGCACCGCCACCGTCAGCGTCGTCGAGCCCGTCACCGCCCCCGAGGTCGCGCTGACCGTCGTGGTGCCGACGCTGACGCCCGTGGCGAGACCCCGGCTGCCCGCCGCGTTGCTCACTGTCGCGACGCTCGGGCTCGAGGAGGCCCAGGTCACCGTCGCCGTCATGTCCTGCGTCGTCTCATCCGAGTATGTGCCCGTGGCGGTGAACTGCTGCGTCGCCCCAGCGAAAATCGAGGGGTTGGTCGGAGCCACGGCAATGGAGACCAGCGTCGCCGGCGTCACCGTCAGCGTCGTCGAGCCCGACACCGCACCCGAGGTCGCGCTGACCGTCGTGGTGCCCACGCCCGCGCCCGTCGTAAGCCCCTGGCTGCCCGCCGCGTTGCTCACGGTCGCCACGCTCGGGCTCGACGAAGCCCAGGTCACCGTCGCCGTCACGTCCTGCGTCGTCTCATCGGAGTACGTGCCCGTGGCCGTGAGCTGCTGCGTCCGCCCAGCGGCAATCGAGGGGTCGGTCGGAGTCACGGCAATGGAGACCAGCGTCGCCGGCGCCACCGTCAGCGTCGTGGAACCGGAGACCGCGCCCGAGGTCGCGCTGACCGTCGTGGTGCCCAGGCCCGCGCCCGTCGCCAGACCCTGGCTGCCCGCCGCATTGCTCACGGTCGCCACGCTCGGGCTCGACGAGGCCCAGGTCACCGTCGCCGTCAGGTCCTGCGTCGTGGCATTGCTGTACGTCCCCGTCGCGGTGAACTGCTGCGTCGTCCCAGCGGCAATCGAGGGGGTGGTCGGAGTCACGGCGATGGACATCAGCGTCGCCGGCGTCACCGTCAGCGTCGTGGAACCGGAGACCGCGCCCGAGGTCGCGCTGACCGTCGTGGTGCCCACGCCCGCGCCCGTCGACAGACCCTGGCTGCCCGCCGCATTGCTCACGGTCGCCACACTCGGGCTCGACGAGGCCCAGGTCACCGTCGCCGTCAGGTTCTGCGTCGTGGCATTGCTGTACGTGCCCGTCGCGGTGAACTGCTGCGTCGTCCCGGCGGCAATCGAGGGGTTGGTCGGAGTCACGGCGATGGACACCAGCGTCGCCGTCGTCACCGTCAGCGTCGTGGAGCCCGACACGGCGCCGGAGGTCGCGCTGATGGTCGTCGTGCCGGCCGCGACACCGGTCGCCAGCCCCTGGCTCACCGTCGCCGTGGCTTCACTCGACGAAGCCCAGGTCACCGTCGCCGTCAGGTCCTGCGTCGTGGCATTGCTGTACGTGCCCGTCGCGGTGAACTGCCGCGTCGTCCCGGCGGCAATCGAGGGGGCGGCCGGAGTCACGGCGATGGACACCAGCGTCGCCGTCGTCACCGTCAGCGTCGTGGAGCCCGACACGGAGCCGGAGGTCGCGCTGATGGTCGTCGTGCCGGCCGCGACGCCGGTCGCCAGACCCTGGCTCACCGTCGCCGTGGCTTCACTCGACGAAGCCCAGGTCACCGTCGCCGTCAGGTCCTGCGTCGTGGCATTGCTGTACGTGCCCGTCGCGGTGAACTGCCGCGTCGTCCCGGCGGCAATCGAGGGGGCGGCCGGAGTCACGGCAATCGACACGAGCGTGACGGTGGCAGCCGTCACCGTCACCGTGGCCTTGGCGGAGCGGCCGTCAACCGTGGAGGTGATTTGCGTCGTGCCCGGGCTGGCGCCCGTCACCGTGACGCTTCCATCCGACTGCTTCGCGACGCTGGCGACCGCCGCATTGCCCGACGCCCACGTCACCGCGGACCCCGCGGGCGAGAAGGTACCGTTGGCTTCGACCAGCTCAGCCACCAGGCGCGTCGTCGCGCCCACGGCCACCGTGGCCGTCGCCGGCGTGACGCGGAGCGACTTGCTCGCGGGCTCGGTGCTGTCTCCGCAGGCAGCGACAAGGAAGAGGGCAAGGAGCAACGCGCTCCGTTCAACGGGCGGCGCGAAACGAGCTGTCATGAGGGCCTCGGCAGGTGAAACATGGGGTTAACGCGATACACAGCGCGTGCGTACTGTGTCCGCATCAGGACTTCAAGCGCACCCCAGAAGAAGAGAGGGAATGGAATCCCCCTCCAAGTCAACCTGGGCGACCGCTGATGCGCTGTTTCACCGGATCGCCACATGAAGATCACATATTCCGGAGAGTTCTGGGTCCAATGGAGAGCGGAGATCCCAGGACGGGTGCCGAATTACGGTTTGTGAAGAGATGGGGGGGTGTCGGAGGACCGCCCGGTGTCGAGCCTTGGGGTCCACCGCGTGTGTCTGTCCATCCAGCGTCCGGCGACGCGACTGGGGCATGGAGGAGGCCAGGGATTGGAAGGCCTCGCGCATCGAGGAGGTCGTAGCTGAGCGTGTGTGCGATTCGCTCCAGGCCGGTCCGCATCGGCGCCTTCCTCCTCCGGGCGCCGGTTCCCCGAGGCCTCGGGGCCTCGGCGACGTGGTCGCCGGGCCGCGTTTCTCCCTGCTCTCGTGTTGGGAGCCCAGCCTCGGCGTCAACGATACGCAGTGGGTGCCGGCGCTCCTGGCCGCGGCCGGCCACCGCGAGTCGCGCGACTCTGGAGCACCTGGGCCTGTCCACGACAGCCGCGAGGCGGGCCCCGGCGCGCGGGCCTCCCCTCACTCCGCGGCCAACGGCAGGAAGCGCGCAGGCTCCAGCGGCTCCAGGACGAACCGGTAGGCCGAGTCCATCCTGACGACACCCTTGGCCTGGATGGATATCTCACCCGACAGGCGCTTCCAGCGACCCTCCTCGACGAGGAACTCCCCGCGCCCCACGTAGGACGCCGTGTCGGAGGCGGGGAACCTCCGACGCGACAACAGGGGCTCGTAGTACCCCGCATCCCGAATCGTGAGGGTGAAGTCGATGATGGCCACGGTCCTTCCGGCGGCATCGCGCTCGAGTGCCGTCAGCCGCGCCTGGTCGAAGCGCTCACGCTCGCCATGCCATTCGAATCCCATCTCTCCAATCAGGTCCATGCTGAGCGCCCACGTGTCACCCACGGCGACGGGCCTGGCGGGCAGCTCGAACAGGAGCGCCACCAGGTTGTGCTGCTCCTGGGGCAGGTGTCGGGTGATGATTCCCAGGTCCATCAGCGACGAGTGGGCCAGCACCGTCCCCGCCACCGGGGGCACGAGCGCCTTCGCGCGACGGGCATCCTTGCTCGACGCGCCCTCCGGCGAGGAGACCTCCACCCGCGTCAGCGTCACCCGGGCGGCCAGGTCTTCCGCGTCCACCCGCGCGAGCTCCGCCGTCATCACGACCTCGCGAGGAAGAAGCACCAGCTCGGGCCGCGGCTCGCGCGTGCGGGGCGACAGGCCCCAGAGCCCGGGGCGCGTGGAGTCCAACTGCGTCAGAGCCTCGCGCCCGGGCAGGCTCGTCGCCGTCAGGGTGTAGCGCAGCGGCGCCGCCACGGGCACCTTCCACCGGAGCTCGACAGGCGTGGGGCGCTCCACTTCCACCCCCGAGGCAGGGGCAGCGCCAGTGAGAATCCCGCCGAGAGCCCCCCACCACAGGGAGGCCATGAGAAGGCGATGGGTCATTCTCCTCTCTTCAAATCGTCTGGCATGTCCACGAAAGCCGCAGCCGCGGGAAGGCGCGGAATCGGGCGACGAACCAAGGGCCCCCCCCGATTCGAGGACGCCGAGGAAGAGGCCTGCTTCCGGGCCGCGCGCGCCCGGAGTCTCCGGCGGTGCCTCGCGGGCATCGGCAGCGCCCCCACCGTGGTCACCCCGCCTGCCCATCGTGGACAAGGAGCATGGAGTCGTTCGTCGCTCTCCGCCGGGCGGCCCTTGCGCGCGTCCTGAAATTGTCGCCAAGTTGAGCAGGGCCGAGGCGCTCCGCCTGAATGAGAGACAATTCGACATGTCCAATCCCGACGAACTTGTCGCTCAGGCTCGCCACCACCCGCAGCACTGGCGCTATACCGCTGCGGCGCAGGCCCTCCGGGAGGCCGCGGTTTGTCGCATGCTTCTGGGCGAGCCCAGGCAGAGGCAGGGAGATGTCGCGGGTGCCCGCGCAGCCTATGAACTCGCGCTTCGCTCCTTCCAACATTGGCGGATGGTGGCCAGGGCAAAGGAAGCAGTGTCGCGACCGCGCGACCTCCCGCCGTGAAACCAGACATCCGGCATGGGGGGCGGCGTCGCGGACGCACAGCGGAAGATTTATCGGTTTCTATTCACCCATAGTGTATGAGCCTTTCCCTTCTGGGGGCACGCTTGTGCGGGTGTCGCCACACGTCATTGCACTGGGAGAGGGGTCCATGCATTCACATCGTCGGTACACGGACGTCGCGTTGAGGGCCGTCTGGCTGTTGTTCGTTTCACTGGCCGCCACGGGCTGTCAGGACGGGACGCCGTCACCCCACGAGGAGGTGGGCACGGTGAGAGCCGCCGAGACGGCCAGCCGTCTGGGCCTCGTGGCCGCCGGTCGCAACCACACCCTCGCGGTGCGCTCCGACGGGACTGTCTGGGCTTGGGGCGACAACGTCCATGGTCAACTGGGCAATGGAAGCGTCCAGGACCAACGCGCGCCCGTCCGGTCCTGGGGCCTGTGGAACATCCGCGCCGTGGGTGCAGGCGACTTGCACTCCCTCGCGCTGAAGTCGGACGGCACCGTCTGGGCCTGGGGCAACAACACCAGCGGCCAGCTCGGCGACGGCACCACCACCGGGCGTCAGGTGCCCGTTCCGGTGCCGGGAGTGGTGGAGGTGGTGAAGGTCGCCGCGGGCTTCTCACACTCGCTGGCATTGAAGTCGGATGGCACTGTCTGGGCCTGGGGCAGCAATGGCTCGGGTCGACTGGGCGATGGCACCACGACGCAGCGCCTGGCACCGGTGCAGGTGCAGGGCCTGCCCTCGATTACGGCGATTGCCGCGGGCAACGCGCACTCGCTCGCGCTCGACGCCCTGGGCCGGGTGTGGACGTGGGGCAGCAACACCAGCGGCCAGCTCGGCGACAACACCCCTGGCTCCCGGACGCTTCCCGCGCAGGTCCCCGGCCTCGGAAACGTGACGGGGCTGTCAGCCGGCAGCAATCACTCGCTCGTGCGAAAGGCGGACGGCACCGCTTGGGCTTGGGGGTCCAACAGCTTCGGCCAACTGGGTGATGGAACCACCACCTCTCGCTTCCTGCCGTTGCAAATATCGGGACTGGGAGGCGTGGACGGCGTGCTGGCGGCGGAGCTCCACTCGCTCGCGCTGAAGTCGGACGGGACGGTCTGGGCCTGGGGCGCCAACCCGCGCGGCCAGCTCGGAGACGGGACGCAAGTGCAGAGGCTGGTCCCCGTGCAAGCGGTGGGGCTGAGCGGCGCGGTGGCCGTGGCGGCCGGCAGCGGCCAGCACTCGGTGGCATTGATGGCCAACGGAGAGGTGTGGACGTGGGGCCACAACGTGGAAGGGCAGTTGGGAGATGGGTCCATGACCTTCAGCGCGGTGCCGAGGAAGACGCAGGGCCTGGTCGAGCGAAGCATCGCGGCCTCGGGTCCGAAACACTCGCTGGCGCTGAAGCCGGACGGTGCCGTCTGGGCCTGGGGCGACAACCTCCATGGACAGTTGGGTGATGGCACCACCCTTCAGCACTTGAGGCCCACGCAGATGCCTGGCCTCACCGGGGTCCTGTCCATCGCCGCTGGCGACACGCACTCGCTGGCGGTGAAGGCGGACGGCACCGCCTGGGCCTGGGGCGGCAACTCCGAGGGCCAGTTGGGAGATGGCACCCTCACCACCCGATGGGCTCCCACGCAGGTGTCCAGCCTCGCCGGGGTCGTGTCCGTGGCCGCTGGCGACTGGCACTCGCTGGTGGTGAAGGCGGACGGCACCGTCTGGGCTTGGGGCAACAACACCCGCGGCCAGCTCGGGGATGGCACCCTCACCCACCGCCGGGTGCCCACGCAGGTGTCGGGCCTCACCGGCGTGATATCTCTGTCCGCGGGCGAATATCACTCGCTGGCGGTGAAGGCGGACGGCACCGTCTGGGCTTGGGGCGACAACGTCGATGGCCAGCTCGGGGATGGCACCCTCACCCACCGACAGGTGCCCACGCAGGTGCCAGGCCTCACTGGCGTGGTGTCGGTGACCGCCGGCGACTTCCACTCATTCGCCCTGAAGGCGGACGGCACTGTCTGGGCCTGGGGTGCCAACTACGCGGGTCAACTGGGGGATGGCGCCATCACTGGCCGAACGACTCCGACGCAGGTGCCAGACCTCGGCAACGTCGAGGCCTTGGCTGCTGGCGAGGCGCACTCGCTGGCGGTGAAGGCAGACGGCACCGTCTGGACCTGGGGCAGCAACGTCCTCGGGCAGTTGGGGAATGGCGCACTCACTGACCAACGAGTCCCCACGCAGGTGTCGGGCCTCGCTGGAGCCGTGTTTGTGTCCGCGAGCGACTACCACTCGCGGGCGGTGAACGCGGATGGCACCGTCTGGGCCTGGGGCAACAACATTCAGGGTCAGTTGGGCGACGGTTCGGCGGGCGCCTACCACTCGCCGACTCCCTCTCAATTCATCGGAGGGCGCGGCTTCGCGGCAGGCCCATGGCACTCCCTGGCCCGGAAGCTGGATGGCACCGTCTGGACCTGGGGCTCCAACTTCGCGGGCCAACTGGGGGATGGCACCAACAACAACCGAATGGTGCCCGCGCAGGTGCCGGGTCTCGGCAACGTGGAGGCCTTGGCTGCTGGCGAGGGCCACTCGCTGGCGATGAAGGGGGATGGCACCGTCTGGGCGTGGGGCCACAACGCCGCTGGCCAGTTGGGGGATGGCACCCTCACCGACCGATGGGTCCCCGCGCAGGTGCCGGGCCTCAGTGGTGTCGTGTCTGTCTCCGCGGGCGAATACTTCGCGCTGGCGCTGAAGGCGGACAGCACTGTCTGGGCCTGGGGCCAGAACTTCCATGGCCAGTTGGGGGACGGCACCACCACCTACCGGACGACTCCCACGCAGGTGCCGGGCCTCACGGGTGTGATGTCCGTGTCCGCGGGTCTGCGCTACGCCCTGGCCCGGAAGGTGGACGGCACCGTCTGGGCATGGGGCAGCAATGGCAACGGCCAATTGGGGGATGGCACCACCACCAGCCGAATGACTCCCACGCAGGTGACGAGCCTCACGGGCGTGGTGTCCGTGTCCGCGGGCGAGTACCACTCGCTGGCGGTGAAGGTGGACGGCACCGTCTGGGCCTGGGGCAGCAATGGCAGCGGCCAACTGGGGGACGGCACCACCACCCACCGAATGGCTCCCACGCAGGTGCCGGGCCTCTCGGGCGTCAAGGCCGTGGGTGCCGCCGATGCGCACTCGCTGGCGGTGAAGGTGGATGGCACCGTCTGGGCCTGGGGCGGCAATGGCAGCGGCCAACTGGGGAATGGCACCACGACCCAGCAATTGACGCCCACCCAGGTGCCTGGATTGACAGGGGTGGTGAGCCTTCTGGTCGCGAAGACGCACGTGCTCGTCGTTTCCGTGGACGGAACGGTGAGCGGCTTCGGTTCCAACAGCAATGGCCAGCTTGTCACGGGTGCCATGGCCGCCAGGCTGTCTCCGACTCAAATCTGGTGAGGAGCGTCCCACCTACCCCGCTCCCGCCTTCCCGACAGGTCGGGGTTGCGCGGGACTCACCTGAATCGGGACCAGGCAAAATCCTCAAGTCTCGCGACCGCCGCGACTGAAATGCGGCTTCCGCAAATTAAACATGTCTTCCGTGTATCACCGGGCTCGTGCAGGATGGATTCCACGCGGGGTGCTTCACCGCACCCCGTGTTCCCCCCAAGCAGGAGTCATCCCATGAAGGCCGTTTCTTCCGTCGCCGCCGCCGCGCTGCTCGTGTCCGTCCCCGCCCTGGCCGGCCACAGCATCCAGTCCACCCATGGCCTGTACATCGGCGACAACGGAGCGACGTACCCGGCGACGGGCGTCAACATGAACATCAGCTGGAACGAGAGCACGTTCGCCGCGTATGCGAGCTTCAACGGCATCGCGAACGGCAACACCTACGCCTTCGACCTCGTGGGCTCGTCCGTCACGGCCGTCACGGCGTTCAACGTCAACGGCCTGTGGAACATCCACCGCAACGGCGTGCTCATCTGCGGGGGTTGCACCGGCAGCGCCTACGGACTGAACGCGTCGGTGGGCAATGGCATCAAGTTCTACGACAGCACGTACAAGTTCCACTTCAGCGCCTACGTGGACGCGCGCCAGGACTCCTGACGCACGGGGTCCATCCGCCACCTGGAGCGAGGGGCCCCGCCCCGCGCGGCATCCCCCGCGACGTGGAGGTTCGGTTTGGGCGCCCACACCTTCCGCGCCACCTTCTCCTGCAAGGGCTGGGTGCGGGAGGCCGCGCGCCGGATGCTGATGAACAACTGGGCGTGAGCCGTCTGCAATCCATGCCCCGGTCCGTTACGCCGAGAGAGGTCCGCCCGGTAGTGGCCTCGCGTGCGACCATTCGTATGGGATTGGACGCTGGAAAAGCCTGACGCTTTTCGAGTGTCGAGAGGTGGTGAGGCCTCGCGTCCCCTGTCTGGAAATCAAGCGGGGACATCCAGACAGAATGGAATCCATGCCAACGAATGGGTCTGCCCGGGAGCGCCCCTGGGTGCGGGGTATTTGTCATGGGGTCCTGCTGCTGGGGCTCGCGCTGCTTCCTCCCGGCGCGCGGGCGGAGGTCTCCGGGGACACGCGGCGCTACCTGCTGTCCATCCATCGGCTGATCGAGGACCTGGAGTACGAGCGGGCACTGGAGCAGGTGGCTCGCGCGAAGCGGGTGTCTCGGGGGCCCGAGGACGACGTGGCGGTGTCGCTCTATGAGGGCGTGGTCCTGGCGGAGCTGAGCAAGGAGGGGCAGGAAGAGGCGGAGGCCGCGTTCAAGTCCGCGCTGTTCCTGAATCCAGACGCGGTGCTGCCGCTGAGCGTGTCGCCGAAGCTGCGGCAGCGCTTCGAGGCGGTGCGCGTGAAGGTGCGTGAGGAACTGGCCGCGCGAGGCGAGCCCTCGGAGGCACTGAAGCGGAGGGCCCCGGAGCCTTCGCGCGAGGCGTTGGGGCCAGGGCTCTCCACGGGGCCCGTGGCGGAGGTCTCTGAAGGGCGCTCGTCGCCGCGCCAGCGGGCTTGGATTCCGGCCGTCACCGGCGGAGTGCTGGCGGTGGGGGGCGGGGTGATGT
>NZ_JABXEM010000175.1:0-24905 GCF_013372595.1 Myxococcus sp. AM011 | reverse complement strand
CTCCTGGCCCTCGTCGCCTTCCTCTGGCTCGTCCCCGTCACCGCGGGCGCCGGCGAGCGCCCCGCGCGCATCGTCATCGACCCGGGGCACGGCGGAATCAAGGAGGGCGCGAAGGGGCCGGGTGCGCTGCGCGAGAAGGAAGTGGCGCTGCAGATTGCCCACCGGCTGCGCTCGAAGCTGGAGGCCGCGGGGGGCGAGGTCTACCTGACGCGGGAGCGAGACGCGCTGGTGTCGCTCACGGAGCGCGTGTCGATGACGAACGACCACGGCGCGGACCTCTTCATCTCCATCCACGCCAACTCCATGCCCACGCCCCGCATGCGCGCGCGCACCGAGGGCGTGGAGACCTACTTCCTGTCCGCGAGTGCCTCGGGCGAGGCGGCCCTGGCGGTGGCGGACCGGGAGAACGCGGAGGCGCCCATGTCCCGCGTGTCGCGCGGCGACTCGACGCTGGCGCTCATCCTCCAGGACCTGGTCCGCACGGAGGCGCACTCGGACTCGTCCCGGCTGGCCTATGCCATCCACCCCCGGCTCGTCTCACGCACGCGCGCGGCGGACCGGGGCGTACAGCAGGCGCCCTTCTTCGTGCTGTCGGGTGTGGAGTGTCCGGCCGTGCTCGTCGAGGTGGGCTACATCTCCCATCCAGAGGAGGGCGTGCGGCTGGGGCGGGACGACTACCAGGAGAAGCTGGCCGAGGCCATCAGTGAGGGCGTGCTCGCCTTCCTGCGAGAGACGCGTCGGCGGGACGCCGCCAGGCCCGCCCAGGTAGCAGGCCCCGTCTCCCACTGAGTGGACAGGCGGGCGACGCCGACGACACGCGCGCCGCGCGGCTCTGGTAGAGAAGGGACGCTCGCTTCACTTCCCCAGGAGCCCGCCGTGCGTTCCTTCCAACGTGGTGCGCTGGACCTTCGCCCCGTCATCATCACCCCCGGAGTGTCCCGCTATGCGGAGGGCTCCGTGCAGGTGGAGTTCGGCCACACCAAGGTGCTCATCACGTGCTCCACCGAGGAGCGCGTACCCCCGCACCTCATGGGCAAGGGCACCGGCTGGGTGACGGCCGAGTACGGCATGCTCCCTCGTGCCACGCACACGCGCAACCATCGCGAGGCGGCCAAGGGAAAGCAGACGGGCCGCACCATGGAGATTCAGCGGCTCATCGGCCGCTCCCTGCGCGCGGCGGTGGACCTGTCCACGCTGGGCGTGCGCACCCTCACGCTGGACTGTGACGTGATTCAGGCGGACGGCGGCACGCGCACCGCCTCGATTACCGGGGCCTATGTGGCGCTGGTGCTCGCGCTGCGGTCGCTGCAGAAGGCGGGCACCCTCACCAAGACGCCCAAGCTGACGCCCATGGCCGCGGTCTCCGTGGGCGTGGTGAACGGCGAGGTGCGCGTGGACCTGGACTACGAGGAGGACTCGAAGGCGGACGTGGACCTGAACATCGTCGCCACGGGGGACGGGCGCATGGTGGAGGTGCAGGGCACCGCCGAGCACCAGCTCTTCGACCGCAAGACGATGGACGCGATGCTCGACGGGGGCCTGGCCGCCATCCAGCAACTCGTCGTCGCGCAGGCCAAGGCCCTCGAATGACGCCGGGCAAGTCGAAGCTCCTCTTCGCCACCACCAACAAGGGAAAGCTGCGCGAGCTGCGGGAGCTGGTGGGGGACTCGGTGGAGGTGGTGTCGCTGGCGGACCTGGCGCCCATCCCCGAGCCCGAGGAGGACGGCGACACCTTCGAGGCCAACGCCGTGAAGAAGGCGTTGGAGTACGCCCGGGCCACCGGCCTGCCCGCGCTGGCGGACGACTCCGGGCTGTGCGTGGACGCGCTGGACGGCCGGCCCGGCGTGTTGTCCGCCCGGTACGCGCCGGGAGACGACAAGGCCCGGTACCAGAAGCTGCTCGCCGAGCTGACCGGGGTGCCCGACGCGAAGCGCACGGCGTCGTTCCGCTGCGCGCTGGCGCTGGCGTGGCCGGATGGCAGGACGCACGTGGAGGAGGGGCGGTGCGAAGGCCGCATCGGCCATGCGCCGAGCGGGACGCATGGCTTCGGTTATGACCCCATCTTCATGTTTCCGGACAGTGGCCGGACGATGGCGGAGTTGACCCCGGAGGAGAAGTCCGCCGTGTCGCACCGGGGCGCGGCCTTCCGGAAGATGAAGCCGAAGCTGCTGATGCTCTCCACGGGCACTTGAGCGGGCCCGTCAGGCACGTTGTCCTTGCGCGTCCGTTCGCGATGGTTCAACAATGCCGGACTCTACTTTTCGGGGCGTAGCGCAGCCTGGTAGCGCACCTGCCTTGGGCGCAGGGGGTCGGAGGTTCGAATCCTCTCGCCCCGATTTTAAGTAGCGATGTGGAAGCAGGCGGCCCGGCCAGCTCCAATAGCTCAGCTGGATAGAGCACCGACCTTCTAAGTCGGGGGTCGCAGGTTCGAGTCCTGCTTGGGGCGCCAACCTGGCTGCCGTGACATTTGGGCCTTGTACTGGCCCGGCTTTCCACGGTAGGGAAGCCACGCTTCAAACGCCGTTGCGGAACGGCGGCCATAGCTCAACTGGTTAGAGCGCTGGACTGTGACTCCAGAGGTTGCCGGTTCGACCCCGGTTGGCCGCCCACGTTTTTCCTCTCCGTACTCTGCGCTCGTAGCTCAACTGGATAGAGCACTGGGCTTCGAACCCAGGGGTTGGGGGTTCAAGTCCCTCCGAGCGCGCTCCAGTAGCCCCGTCACTCCGATGATCCGCGCCCGAGCAACGGCGCTCCGGAGCGACTCCCGCACCACTCACCCCGTGGATCCGCGTGGCCCGTCCTCCGCCGAGGCCCTTCCGGCGGAGGAGGACTTCACGTCGCCATCCGGGCGTGGCTCAGACGCCGTGCGAGGCGCCGTTGCCCTTGTCCGCGGTGGGCACGCGGCAGCGCAGCTCCGTCTCCGCCTCCAGCGCGAGCAGGTTCTCCCGCATCGCCTTGGCCCAGCGCGCGCGGGGCTGCTCCATCAGCTTCTCGTTCGCCAGTTCGATGCTCTCGCTCAGCTCCTCGTCGGAGAGCTCCGAAGCCGTCTTCCCCTTGTACGGGCCGAAGGCCACCACCACGGCGCTGGCCTTGGGGCTCTGGCGCGGCGCGGGCGGCTCGACGGGGTGGGGGGCTTCAGCGGCATCCACCTCCACCGCCCTCGCCGATTCCTTGGGGGGAAGCGGCGCCAGCGGCACGTCGACGTCCAGTCGCTGCGGCTTCTCCTCCCTGGCGGGCGCGGCGGGCAGGGTGGGGAAGGACGCCTTCACGGGGCCAGGACGCGCGCCCAGCACCTCGTAGGCGCCCGTGGGCTCCGCGTGGCTTGGGGCCGCCGGCTCGAAGTCGTCCGCCGGCATCTCCTCGCGGACGTACAGGCCTCCGAAGGCCTCGGGATACGCCTTGCGCAGCGCCGCCACCCGGGCGCACTTCTCAATCATCGTCGTGGGAATCTTGGCCCACAGCGGCGTCTGCTGGACGTAGCCGCTGAAGTCCAGCCACACCACGACGGGCAGCTTTCCGTCGCGCACCACGCGGGACCAGCCCCCCACCAGCGCGCCCTTGCGCTTGGCCGGGTTGAAGCGGTGCACGACCTCGCCCTTGCCCTGGTCCACGACGATGTCGTCCTCGGCGAACACCGCACTCGCCTGGATGCCCTTGAAGTCCGGGAAGCGCTCGGCCCGGGCGAGCATGCCGGCCTCGGAGGGCTGGAACTCGTACTTGTTCACCCAGTTGGGCCGCTCGCGGTTGCCGATGTTCTGCCGGCGGGCCACGCAGAAGGCCTCCTTGAGGAGGGGGTCCAACCCGCTGCGCTTGCACTGCTCGATGAAGAGGGCGAACTCGTCCTCGCTGATTCCCCTCGGGCAGATGGTGCGTCGAATCAGCTCCATCCGCTCCCGGCTCCAGCCGCCGTGGGCCAGGCCCGCTTCTTCCACCTTGGGGGACATGTTGGCTTCAGTCACTGTCGTCTCTCCTGCATGCGTCTGCGCGAAAAGGGCGGACGACCTCCGTCCGCCCGCCTGTGCCTCGGCGGTGCACCCGTGCGAATCCCGAATAAGGGGCCGTGCGTGCCTGTTCGCTCCGGTGGACTGGTCGCGAAAAGGCCCGACGTGGCCTCGTTCAACAGCGGTGCTGGGAGCGTGTTTCATCCCCGCGTGGCCCCACGGTGGCGCCAGCCCGTGGGGCGGGCGGCGCGGCGTCACCCGGACTCGGCGTCTCCGAGGGGTGATTGCTCCGCGTGGGAATGCAGGGGGGACGAAAATACTTTTTGACAGCGCGGGCGGCCTTCTGTAGTTACCGCCGCCACTTGGACGTCACGCAGCCGACGGGCCAAGCGCAGTGCCGGGAGCGTAGCTCAATTGGCAGAGCAATGGACTCTTAATCCATAGGTTGTGGGTTCGATTCCCTCCGCTCTCATGACGGGGTCTCTCCAGAAATGGAGAGGCCCCGTTTGTTTTTCCGCACTGCGCCGCCGCCTGCTGACGTCCAGCGGACGTTTCGCGGTATGTACGGAACACGGCACGCGGCGCATCCGGGCGGGTGGCGAAACTGGTAGACGCGCCAGACTTAGGATCTGGTACCGCAAGGTGTGAGGGTTCGAGTCCCTCCTCGCCCATTTCGCGTTGACCCGTTCGTGCCTATCCCCTAAACGCGCACGTCCCACTTATCCGGCGCCGCTCGGGACGATTGTCCGAGGCGGCGGCGAGCGAGGCCCGTATGAAGGTCCAGGTCGAAGAGCTCTCTCCCGTTGAGAAGAAGCTCTCCATCGAGGTCGAGTCCGCCCGCGTGGCGGAAGAGCTGAACCGCGCTTATTCCGCGTTGAGCAAGCAGGTGAAGCTGCCGGGCTTCCGCCAGGGCAAGGTCCCCCGCCGCATCCTGGAGCAGCGCTTCAAGGATCAAATCGAGGACGAGGTCATCCAGCGCGTGGTGCAGAGCGCCTACCTGGATGCCGTGCGCGAGCACAACGTCGAGGTCGTCGCCAGCCCGCAGGTGACGAACCAGGGCCTGAAGGCCGACGCTCCGTTCAGCTTCGAGGCCCGGGTGGAGGTCAAGCCCAAGGTCGAGGCGAAGGAGTACGCGGAGCTGCCCCTGACGAAGACGGAAGTGTCCGTCACCGACGAGCAGGTCAACGAGCAGCTGGACCGCATGCGCCAGTCGCTGAGCCGGTTGGAGCCCGTCGCCGACCGCGACTCGGCGGCCTCCGGCGACTACGCCACCGTGGATTACGACGCCACCGTGGACGGCCAGCCGTTCACCGGCAGCAAGGCCGAGGGCATCACCGTCCAGGTGCAGCCCGGTGAGCTGGTCGAGTCCAAGATCGCCGCCCTGGAAGGCGTCAAGGTGGGCGAGTCCAAGGACATCGACTACGCCTTCCCCGCGGACTATCGGGTGGAGGAAGTGAAGGGGAAGACGGGCCGCTTCCACGTCACCCTCAAGGAGCTGAAGAAGGAGATCAGCCCCGAGCTGAACGACGACTTCGCCAAGGAGACGGGCATCGCCCAGACCATGGAAGAGCTGCGCGGCAAGCTGCGCACCGACATGGAGAAGGCGCGCCGTTCGCAAGCGGACAACGACGAGCGCGAGGCCCTGGTGAAGGTGCTCGTGGAGCGCAACCCGTTCGAGGTACCTCGCGCCATGGTGGAGCGCGCCATGGACTCCATGCTGCGGGGCGCCCTGCAGCAGCTGCAGCGCTCGGGCGTGGACCCCAGCCGCCTGAACCTGGACTTCAACCGGCTGCGCGAGGAGATGCGCGAGAAGGCCCTCCAGGAAGTGAAGGGCACGCTGCTGCTGGAGTCCATCGCCCTCAAGGAGGGCGTGCAGGCGTCCGACACGGACGTGGACGCGCGCATCGAACAGCTCGCCGTGGAGGCGGGCCAGCCCGTGGCCGCCGTGAAGAAGTACTTCAAGGGGCCGGACGAGCGCCTCGGGTTGTCTCTGCGACTGCGCGAGGAAAAGACGATTGAATTCCTGAAGGGCCGGGCGAAGTATTCCTGAGGTTCTTTTCCGAGCCGTCTCCAGAGCTTCAGAGCCCGCTACTCGAGGTCGACATGCCCTTCATGCCCGTTCCCTACGTCATCGAGCAGACGCACCGCGGTGAGCGCTCGTACGACATCTACAGCCGGCTCCTGAAGGACCGCATCATCATGCTGGGCACCGAAATCGACGATGACGTGGCCAACGTCATCGTCGCCCAGCTGCTGTTCCTCGAGTCCGAAGACCCGGACAAGGACATCAACATCTACATCAACTCGCCGGGCGGCTCCGTGACGGCGGGCATGGCCATCTACGACACGATGCAGTACGTCAAGCCGCCGGTGTCCACCATCTGCGTGGGCCAGGCGGCGTCGATGGGGGCCGTGCTCCTGCTCGCCGGGACGAAGGGCAAGCGCTACACGCTGCCCTCCAGCCGCATCATGATCCACCAGCCCCTGGGCGGGGTGCGGGGCCAGGCCACGGATATCGAAATCCAGGCCCGGGAAATCCTCCGGATGAAGGCGAAGCTCAACGACATCATCGTCAAGCACACCGGGCAGACCATCGAGCGAGTCGAGAAGGACACGGATCGCGACTACTTCATGGGCGCCACGGAGGCGAAAGCCTACGGAATCGTGGATGAAATCCAGAACCCGAGGAAGGTCGTCGGGCTGGGCAAGGACGAGAAGAAGTAGCGGTTCGCCGGGGCTTGACGCCTCGGCCGGTGGCCGGAGCCGCGGGAATTCGTCCCCGCGTCTCCGGCTTTCTGCTTTCTGCGCCGACCCACTCTCCCTGTTAAGTACCGGGAAGGCGCGTGGACGTCCCTGATGGGGGCTGACTAGATTGCTTTGAGGCCGGGTTGGGTGGCGCGAGGCAGGGTGGCGGCTTTACAGGCGCAGCGAGGGATTTCATGGCGGGCAAGAACGTGGAGAAGCGAGACAACCAGACCCTCTGCTGCTCTTTCTGCGGCAAGTCGCAGAAGGAAGTGAAGAAGCTCATCGCGGGGCCAACGGTCTACATCTGCGACGAGTGCATCGGGCTGTGCAACGACATCATCGCGGAGGAGATCGACCGCGAGGAGACCAAGGACACCAAGCTGCGCATCCCCCGGCCCTCTGAAATCAAGGCCGTGCTGGACGAGTACGTCATCGGCCAGGAGCGGGCGAAGAAGACGCTGTCGGTGGCCGTTCACAACCACTACAAGCGCATCGAGTCCAAGGTCGCGCTCGAGGACGTGGAGCTCCAGAAGAGCAACATCCTCCTCTTGGGCCCCACGGGCAGCGGCAAGACGCTGCTGGCGCAGACGCTGGCGCGCATCCTCAACGTCCCCTTCACGATTGCGGACGCCACGTGCCTCACCGAGGCCGGCTACGTGGGCGAGGACGTCGAGAACATCATCGTCAACCTGCTCCAGGCGGCCGACCACGACATCGAGCGGGCGCAGCGCGGCATCGTCTACATCGACGAAATCGACAAGATTGCCCGCAAGTCGGAGAACCCCTCCATCACCCGCGACGTCAGCGGCGAGGGCGTGCAGCAGGCGCTGCTGAAGATCATCGAAGGTACGGTGGCCAACGTTCCGCCCAAGGGTGGCCGCAAGCACCCCCAGCAGGAGTTCCTGCAGGTGGACACCACCAACATCCTCTTCATCTGCGGTGGTGCCTTCGGCGGGTTGGACCAGGTGATTGAGCGGCGCCTCGGTGGTCGCAGCCTGGGCTTCGGCGCGGACATCCAGTCGAAGAAGCAGCGCAACCTCACGGAGCTGCTCAAGCACGTGGAGCCGGAGGACCTGCTCAAGTTCGGCATGATTCCGGAGTTCATCGGCCGTCTGCCCATCATCACCGCGCTGGAGGAGCTGGATGAGCCCGCGCTCATCAACATCCTCAACCAGCCGAAGAACGCGCTCACCAAGCAGTACAAGAAGCTCTTCGAGCTGGACGGCGTGGCGCTGAAGTTCACCGACGGCGCGCTCAAGGCCATCGCCAGCGAGGCCATCCGCCGTAAGGCCGGCGCCCGTGGCCTGCGCTCCATCCTGGAGTCGGCCATGCTGGACGTGATGTACGAAATCCCGTCCCGCAAGACGGTGCGCGAGGTGCTCATCTCCGAGGAGGTCATCCTCAAGAAGAGCGAGCCCGTCATCCTCCACTCCGCGGCGGAGAAAGAGCCCGCGGAGCCGAAGAAGGAATCCGCCTAGCGCGGCAAGACGGGGCCGCCTCTTCCAGGGGCGGTCCCTCGAGATGTGACGGGGCGCGTCAAGGGCCAGGAAGCAGGCCCGACGCGCCCCACGCATTCTGTCGGGAGGGCCGGCCTGCCAGGCGGCCCACGGTTTTTGTGGGACGGGCCTGGGGCTTTCTGTATGTGCTGGCTCCATGACACGGCTGCCCTTGCCCGCCTTGTTGTTGATGCTCTCTGCCTGCGCTGGCTCGAAGCCGGCGGAACGGGAGGCGGCCCCGGTGGGGACGCGAGCCCAGGAGGAACACTCGCGCATGGCATACCCGGCGACACGGGTGGACGCGGTGGTGGACACGGTGCACGGCGTGACGGTGCCGGACGCCTACCGCTGGCTGGAAGACGAGAAGGCTCCCGACGTCCAGGCGTGGATGAAGGCGCAGGACGCCGTCGCGCGCGAGGCCCTGGCGAAGATGCCTGGCCGGGACGCGCTGGTGAAGCGCTTCCGCGAGCTGTTCTACGTGGACTCCATCTCCATCCCCGCCCGGCGCGCGGGCCGCTACTTCTACATCCGCACCCACAAGGACAAGGAGAAGGCGGTCCTCTACTGGCGTGACGGCGAGAAGGGCGCGGAGAAAGTCCTCCTGGACCCCAACGGCTGGAGCCAGGATGGCTCCGTGTCACTGGGCACGTGGGCTCCCTCATGGGACGGCAAGAAGCTCGTCTTCGCGCAGAAGCCCAACGCGGCGGACGAGGCCGTGCTGCACGTGGTGGACGTGGACTCGGGCCAGTGGTCGAAGGTGGATGTCATCGAGGGCGCCAAGTACGCGCAGCCCCGTTGGACGCCGGACGGCAAGGGCTTCTATTACGAGTGGCTGCCCTCGGACGCCTCCATCCCCGTGGACGCGCGGCCGGGCTACACCACGCTGCGCTTCCACTCGCTGGGCGAGGACCCGAAGAAGGACGCGCTGGTGCACCCGCACACAGGTGACCCGACCACCTTCCTCCAGGGCGACTTGAGCCGCGATGGCCAGTTCCTCTTCGTCTACATCCTCCGGGGCTGGAACGAGAACGACGTCTACTGGAAGCGGCCCGGTGAGAAGGACTTCCGCCTGCTCGTGAAGGGGCAGGGCGCCCGCTACAACGTGGTGGCCTGGAAGGGCCGCTTCTACGTCAACACCGACGAGGGCGCCCCGCGCCAGCGCGTGTTCGAGGTGGACCCGGCCAGGTCCGAGCGCTCGGCGTGGAAGGAAATCGTCCCCGAGGACCCGGTGGCCTCGCTCCAGAACATGAACATCGTCGGGGAGCACCTGGCGCTGGAGTACATGAAGGACGCCACCACCGTCATCCGCGTGGCGACGCTGCGGGGCAAGCCCGTGCGCGAGGTGGAACTGCCGGGGGTGGGCGCGGCCTCCAACCTGTCCGGCCTGGAGGACGAGGACGAGGCGTACTTCGTCTTCACGTCCTTCACCACGCCCCGGCGCGTCTACAAGACGTCCGTCCAGAGCGGGAAGTCCCAGCTGTGGGCCCAGGTGGAGCTGCCCATGGACCCGGCGGCCTACACCGTGGACCAGGTCTTCTACCCCTCCAAGGACGGTACCCGCGTGCCCATGTTCCTGGTGTACCGGAAGGGCCTGAAGCGGGACGGGAACGCCCCCACGCTGCTGTACGGGTATGGCGGCTTCAACGTGAACATGGAGGCCAACTTCCGAGCCAGCATCCTGCCCTGGCTGGACGCGGGAGGGGTGTATGCGGTGGCCAACCTGCGCGGAGGCGGCGAGTACGGCACGGCCTGGCACGAGGCGGGCCGCCAGGCGAACAAGCAGAACGTCTTCGACGACTTCCACGCCGCCGCCGAGTACCTCATCCGCGAGCAGTACACCCAGCCCCGGAAGCTGGCCATCCAGGGAGGCAGCAACGGCGGCCTGCTGGTGGGGGCGGCCATGACTCAGCGCCCGGAGCTGTACGGCGCGGTGGTGTGCCAGGTGCCCCTGCTGGACATGGTGCGCTACCACCTCTTCGGAAGCGGGCGGACGTGGATTCCGGAGTACGGGACGGCGGAGAAGGCCGAGGACTTCCGGACGCTGCACGCCTACTCGCCCTACCACCATGTCCGGCCGGACGTGCGCTACCCCGCGCTGTTGATGATGTCCGCGGACCACGACGACCGGGTGGACCCCATGCACGCTCGCAAGTTCGTGGCGGCGGTGCAGAACGCACCTGGCGGCCTGTCACCCGCCCTGCTGCGCATCGAAATGAACGCGGGACATGGTGGCGCGGACCAGGTGGCCAAGAGCATTGAATCCAGCGCGGACCAGTACGCGTTCTTGTTCCAGGCGTTGGAGGTGGGAGGGCTCCAGGGTGGGCAGGCAGCGCAGGGCCGCTGACACCCCAGGCGGACATCCGAGTCGGCTCCGGGTGTTCCCTTGAAGGCAGCAAGTGGTTCCCCAATCTTGAGGCGGGGAACGGCGTCTGAATTCGACGTGTTATAGACATGCTTCACCCCGGGTCAGCGCTCGTCGGGCGAGCAACCGGGCAACTCTTCAGGGGCCTACCCTCCCGGTAGGCCAGCAGGTGGCGGATACATGTTCTTCGGACGTGACGACAAGAAGGAAGCCCAGAAGCGGGGACTCACCGTCCCGCTCTTGCCCCTTCGGGACATCATCGTGTTCCCGCACATGGTGGTTCCGCTGTTCGTCGGCCGGGAGAAGTCCATCGCGGCGTTGAAGGACGCGATGGCTCACAAGGGGCCGGACGACAAGGCCGTCATCCTGCTGGCCGCCCAGAAGAAGGCCAAGACGAATGACCCCTCTCCCGACGACATCTTCCACTTCGGCACCATGGGCCACGTCATCCAGCTGCTTCCCCTGCCTGACGGCACGGTGAAGGTGCTGGTGGAGGGCGTGCGCCGGGCCAAGGTGAAGAAGTTCCACCCCAACGACGCCTTCTTCATGGTGGAGGTGGAGGAGGTCGAAGAGCAGACGGAGAAGAGCGTGGAGCTGGAGGCGCTGGTTCGCAGCGTCCACTCCGTGTTCGAGGCCTTCGTCAAACTCAACAAGCGCATCCCGCCAGAGATGCTGATGCAGGTCGCCAGCATCGACGACCCGGCGCGGCTCGCTGACACCATCGTCGCCCACCTGTCGTTGAAGCTGAACGACAAGCAGGCGCTGCTCGAGACGGAGTCCCCGGCCAAGCGGCTGGAGAAGCTGTACGAGCTGATGCAGGGGGAGATCGAGATTCTCCAGGTGGAGAAGAAGATCCGCACCCGCGTCAAGAAGCAGATGGAGAAGACCCAGAAGGAGTACTACCTGAATGAGCAGATGCAGGCCATTCAGAAGGAGCTGGGTGAGCGCGACGAGTTCAAGAACGAGATTCAGGAGATTGAAGAGAAGCTGAAGAACAAGCGGATGAGCAAGGAGGCCACGCTCAAGGTCAAGAAGGAGCTGAAGAAGCTCCGGATGATGAGCCCGATGAGCGCCGAGGCCACCGTCGTCCGCAACTACATCGACTGGATCATCAGCCTCCCCTGGTACGACGAGACGCAGGACCGGCTCGACGTGACGGAAGCGGAGACGGTGCTCAACGAGGACCACTACGGCTTGAAGAAGCCGAAGGAGCGCATCCTCGAGTACCTGGCCGTGCAGCAGCTGGTGAAGAAGCTCAAGGGCCCCGTGCTGTGCTTCGTGGGTCCTCCGGGCGTGGGCAAGACGTCGCTGGCGCGCTCGATTGCACGGGCCACGGGCCGCAAGTTCGTGCGCCTGTCGCTGGGCGGCGTGCGTGACGAGGCCGAGATTCGCGGCCACCGTCGCACGTACATCGGCGCGATGCCGGGCAAGCTCATCCAGTCGCTGAAGAAGGCGGGCAGCAACAACCCCGTCTTCCTGCTCGACGAAATCGACAAGATGTCCACGGACTTCCGAGGCGACCCGAGCGCGGCGCTGCTGGAGGTGCTGGACCCCGAGCAGAACCACAACTTCAACGACCACTACCTGGACCTCGACTACGACTTGTCGAAGGTGATGTTCATCTGCACCGCGAACACGATGCACAACATCCCCGGTCCTCTGCAGGACCGCATGGAGGTGATTCGCATCGCGGGGTACACCGAGCCGGAGAAGCTCTCCATCGCCCGGCGCTACCTCATCCCGAAGGAGCAGGAGGCCAACGGGCTGGCGGACATCAAGGTGGACTTCAGCCGCGAGGCGCTGAGGACCATCATCCACCGCTACACGCGTGAGTCCGGCGTGCGCTCGCTGGAGCGTGAGATTGGCGGCGTGTACCGGAAGATCGCCCGCGACGTGCTGAAGAACGGCAAGCGGGACATCGAGGTGGACCGCAAGACGGCGATGAAGTTCCTGGGCACCCCTCGGTACCGCTACGGCGTGGCGGAGCGGGAGGACCAGGTGGGCATCGTGACGGGCCTGGCGTGGACGGAGCTGGGCGGTGAGATTCTCACCACCGAGGCCACCGTGATGCCGGGCAAGGGCAAGCTCATCATCACCGGCAAGCTGGGTGAGGTGATGCAGGAGTCCGCCCAGGCGGCCATGTCGTACGTGCGCAGCCGCGCCGAGCGCTTCGGCATCGACCGCAAGGTGTTCGAGAACTACGACATCCACGTCCACCTGCCGGAAGGCGCCATTCCGAAGGACGGTCCTTCGGCGGGTGTCACCATCTGCACGGCGCTGGTGAGCGCGCTCACGCGGGTCCTCATCCGTCGCGACGTCGCGATGACGGGTGAAATCACCCTGCGCGGGCGGGTGCTCCCCATCGGCGGCCTGAAGGAGAAGACGCTGGCCGCGCACCGGGCGGGTATCAAGACGGTCCTGATTCCGAAGGCGAACAAGAAGGACCTGAAGGACATCCCGCTGAAGATTCGCAAGCAGCTGCGCATCGTCCCGGTGGAGTTCGTGGACGACGTGCTGCGCGAGGCGCTGGTGTTGGAGAAGCCGGAGGAGTTCGGCCGCAAGCCGTTCTCCGACAGCCTGAAGGCCGCACCGCCGGACCTTCCGTCCACGCCGGCCCCCGCTCCGGCCTAGCGCCGGGGTGACAGCGGAGGAGCTTCCTCCGTGAGGTACCGAAGCCAGGATGCCGGCCGACCAGGAGTCGCCGGTCTCCTGGCTTCTCCTTTTCGGGGGAGCGGCGCTTCGGGGTACAACGTGCTCCGGTGGCTCCTCGCGCGCGACTCGCCTGGTGGTGTCTCTTGCTGGCCTGGGTGACCGGGGCATGCGGGCCGTGCGGCTTCCAGCCCGACGCGGGCGTCAAGGTGGTGGTGCCCGCGATGCCCACCACGCTCGACTGGAGTCACTCGGACCCCGAGAGCTGGGCCAACTATCCGGTGATGCTGGCCACGCAGCGGGGGCTCACGGTGCTCGGCGCGGACCACTCGGTGCAACCTGGGTTGGCGGAGCGCTGGGAGCGGGCTCGCGACGAGAAGGGCCGCGAGGTCTACGTCTTCCACCTGCGGCGGGATGTGCACTGGTCGGACGGCTCGTTGCTCACCGCGCGCGACTTCGTCGTGGGGTGGAGGCGTGCGCTGCGAGGGCGTGAGCGCGGGGAGATGGCGGACCTGGATGGCGCGTCGGAGGTGCTGGCGCTCCAGGAGCGCATGGCTCTGGAGGCGGAGGTCCGCGCGGCGATGGAGCGCTTGGGCGTGGAGGCGGTGGACGCGCACACCCTTCGGGTGACGCTGGTGCATCCGCGCAGCTACTTCCTGGCCCGTGTGGCCAACGTCTACATCTTCTATCCGGCGCCGGCCGCGGACCTGGAGGGCAGGGCGGACGAGGAGGTCCGCGACTACTTCGACCGGCCTCGGGATGGGCGTCCGCTGGCACTGGGGCCGTACCGCGTGGAGAGCTGGGACCGCGCGGGCGAGCGGGTGCGGCTGGTGTACAACCCGCGCTCCGCGTTTCCTCCGCCGATGGTGCCCGGTGAGGCGCCCGTGCCCGTCATCACGTTGATGAAGTCGGAGATTGGCCCGGCGCTGTATGAGCGGGGCCGCGTGGACTTCGTGTTCGTGGACAGCGCGGCGGCGCTGCGTGTGAAGCGGCCCGGGGATTTGCAGCGCGAGCCGTTGCTGTCGACGTACTACCTGGCCTTCAACACAGAGCGCGCTCCGCTGGACAGGCCCGAGGTTCGTCGCGCGCTGTCTCGGGCGCTGGACCGCGAGGCGTTGGTGGCGGGGTTGCTGCCGGCGGCGCGTCCGTCGCATGTGTTGTTGCCTCCGGAGCTTCCGGGGGCGGCTTCGACGGAGGAGGCGGCGCGCCTGCCGCACTACGAGCCAGAGCGCGCGAAGCAGGAGCTGGCCGGGGTGGCTGGGTTGGAGCGGCCGTTGCGGCTCGTGTATCGCTCGGGCGACAACTTCGTGCCGGAGGTCGCCATCGCGGAGCGCGTGGCGGCGCAGTTGGCTCGCGTGGGTGTGCAGGTGGTGTTGGAGGCGCGGTCGGACTTCACGGCGGAGGTGGCGCGGCGCACGGCGCAGGGGCCTCGCGCGTATGACCTGTATCTGCGCCGGTTGGGCGGGGACTACGCGCACCCGAATACGTTCTTCACGCTCTTCGAGCGCGAGGGCAACCATCAGACGGGCTGGGAGACGCAGGCGGGTGGTGAGCCGATGGGCCGCTTCGAGCGATTGCTGGAGGCGGCGGATGGTGAGGCGGATGAGGCTCGCGCTCATGCGCTGTACACCCAGGCGCAGGAGGTGCTGGTGGGGGAGCAGGCGGTGATTGCGCCCATCTATCACCCGGACCGCTACTACCGTGCTCGGGCCACGCTGCAGGGCCTGGACGTGGACCCGTTCAACTTCCTGGCGCTGCGCACGCTGCGGCAATCCACTCCGGAACCGAAGCCGGCCGAGGTGGTGCCATGACGACGCATGTGGCGCTGTCCGCGACGTTGCCGCGCCTGATGGATTCGCAGCGCTTCGAGATGACGCCATGAGGCTCGGGCTCTTGTCGCATGTGGCGCTGGCCACGTCGTTGCTGCTCCCTGTCGAGGCGCGGCGCGCCGAGGTGTGGCCATGAGGTCGGTGCTCCAGAAGCTGGCGCGACAGCTCGTGCTGGTGCCGCTCGTGGCGGTGGCCTCGTACTTCCTCATGGCGATGTTGCCGCTCACCACCGAGAGCGAAGCGAAGCGGCAGGTGTCACCGGAGCTGGCGGCTTCGTATCGACGGGACCTGGGTATCGGCGAGCCGCTGGGCTTCCTTCGGCCTTGGCAGAAGCTCTGGCGCGGCGAGCGGCTGGGCACGAGCGCGCAAGGTGTCACCGGCGACGAACTGGCGCGCAAGCTGTCTGGCAGCGTCGGCGTGGGACTGCTCGCACTGCCCCTGGCGCTGACCTGGGCGCTCGGCTTCGCGATGGTGCGCACGCGCTGGCGTCGGGGCCGATGGGCCGCGCTCGGCGATGTCGTGCCCGCGCTGGCTTTCGGCACCCCTGTCTTCATCCCCGCGCTCCTGCTGGCTCCCTCCGTGGTGGAGCGGGGCAACATGCTGCCGGAGCTTTGCGCCGCGCTCGTCACATCCATCTGGCCGGGCATCTTCCTGGGCACCCTGGTGGGGGACGCGCTGGAGACGGAGCTGTCTCGCGACTACGTGCGCACCGCGCTGGGCAAGGGACTCGCTCCCGGCACCGTGCTGCGTCGTCACGTGTTGCCCAATGTCCTGCCCGCGTTGCTGGACGCGATAGGGCCCGTGGCGACGGCCCTGCTCGCCGGTTCGTTCGCGGCCGAGCGCGTGCTGGGCCTCCCGTACTTCGGTCAGCTCTATGTGCTGGCCGTCCTCAACAAGCAGGTGGCCGTCGTCGTGGTGGCCACCACCACCTTTGCTTCGCTGCTCGTCGTCGTCAGCCTCGCTGTCGAGTTGACCCGGTACGCGGTGGACCCTCGCTCGCGGGAGGCTCGCGCGTGAGGCTTGTTCCTGCAATCACGTGCTCCGGAGCGGAGTCGTGTGACTCGCTGACTCAGCGCGCGTGTCGCCCTTGCTCCGTGCGCCAGAAGTCGGATGCCGCGCTGGTCCGATACAGGGGGCTCGCATGAACCGCGTCCCCGCGCGCGCCCGCTTCGGGCTTCTCCTGCTCGTGGGCCTCGGGGTGCTGAGCCTCGTGGCCGGACGCCTGTTCCCCGAGGTGCTCGCCAGCACCTGTCCCCTGGGCGAGGACCCGATGCGGCCGGACCGCACCGTGTGCGAGCTGGCCTTCGGTGGACTCTGGGTGTCCCTCGCCGTGGGCCTGTGCGCGGGCGGACTCTCCACGCTCATCGGCCTCATCGTCGCGGCCGTGGCACGACTCGTTGGCGGCGCCTGGGAGCAGGCCCTGCTGCGCGGCGTGGACGCCGTCTTCGCCCTGCCCGATGTGCTCGTGGTGATGGTGCTCCAACTCGCGGGCCAGTCCCTCGCGGACGCGGGACACAGCGGTGGCCTGGGCCCCTTCGGATTGATGGTGGCCTCCCTCGCGCTCGTCGGCTGGGCGGGCCCCGCTCGCATGTTCCGCAACCGGCTCGCCACGCTGGAGGGACAGGAGTTCGTCGCCGCGGCCCGCGCGCTCGGTGGTGGCGGAGTCCACGTGCTGCGCGTCCACCTGTGGCCCGCGCTGCGGCCCTTCGCGCTCGCCGTGTTCCTCAGCCGCCTGCCCACCGCCATCCTCACCGAGTCCACCGTGAGCTTCTTCGGCATCGCCCGCATGGAGCCCATGTCCCTGGGGCGATATCTGGGCACCAGCTACGCGGCCCTCATCTACGAGGGCGGCGCTCGCGTCGTGCTGCCCGCGTGGGCGCTGCTCGTCCTCCTGGTGCTCGGCGCTTCGCTCGCTTCCCAGGCACTCTCGGCGAGCCCTCGCAAGGCCTCCTGAGGAACATCCTGGGCACCCGTGGGTGCGAGGAATTCCCACCGTGGAAATGTGGGTTCCCATCACACGGAAACCTTTTGCCCAACCGGTGCCCTCATGTCCCTGCCCACCACTGAAGAGACCCTCCCCGTGCTCGGCCACGACGCGAAGGAGCGCACGGAACGCAGTGACGACTTGAAGGTGGAGACCGTGCGCAGCTCGGTCCTCGTCGTGGAGGATGATCCTTCCCACCGCGAAATCCTCGTCGAGATGCTGGCGGGTTGGGGTTACGAGCCCCTGCCCGTGGGCAGCGCCGAGGAAGCGGAGTTCGCCGTGCGCAACAAGCGCATGGACGCCGCCATCGTCGATGTGTTCCTCCCCGGTCGCAGCGGCGCCACGCTGATGTCCCGACTGCGCGAGCGCTTCCCCCAGGCGGTCCTCATCGGCGTGAGCGCGATGAGCGACGCGGCCATGGCGCGCAAGTGCAAGGGCCTGGGCGCGGACCTCTTCATCGGCAAGCCGCTCAACCCGGAGCGACTGTCCGAGGCGCTTCAGTCCAAGCACACCAGCTGGCACTGAGGCCAGGCGGCGGCGCGCTCGGAGCGGGCCCCGAGAGGGGCGGTTCCGGTTGCGCCGCTCGCTCGAACGGTTGATGCTCGGCTCGTGAAGAACCTCGCTCCCGGCTTTCTGCTGGCCATGCCTCAGCTCGGGGACCCCAACTTCTATCGCTCGGTCATCCTGATGATTGAGCATGGGGAGTCCGGCTCCATGGGGCTCGTCGTCAACCGGGGTGCACCGCTGTCGCTGGGCGAGCTGGCGCGCGGGCAGAACCTGGACATCCACACCGAGCGCACCGCCCAGTCCGTCTTCATCGGCGGCCCCGTGGAGCCGCAGCGAGGCTTCGTGCTGCACGACGACGGCGGCGTGCTGGAGAAGCACTCGGTGCTGCCCGGGCTGTTCCTCAGCGTGACGTTGGACGCGCTGGGCCCGCTGCTGGAGCGCGCCGCCCCCCGCCTGCGCTTCTGCCTGGGCTATGCGGGCTGGGGCCCCCGGCAGTTGGAGAGCGAAATCGCCGCCGGCTCATGGCTCTTCACCGAGGCCAGCGCGGACGCCGTGCTGGAACTCGAGCCAGGCAAGTTGTGGGAGACGACATTGCGTGGCATGGGCGTGGACCCAGCCATGCTGGTGATGGGAAGGGGAATGAACTGATGCTCGACGCAGACTTCGTCCGCAGCCGCATCCTGGAGGCCCTGCCGGGCTCCGAGGTGGAGGTCCAGGACACCACGGGGACGGGGGACCACTTCGAGGCCCGCGTCGTCAGCCCCGACTTCGCCGGCAAGGCGATGGTGCAGCAACACCAGCTCGTGTATGCGCCGCTCCAGCAATGGCTGAAGTCGGGCGAACTGCATGCCCTGGCTCTTAAAACCTACTCGCCCGAGCAGTGGAAGAAGCTCGGGAACCGCTAAGGAGACTTCCATGACCCCCGAGCTCAAGGCCCGGTTCGACCAGCTCACCCAGGCGCACCCCATCGTCCTCTTCATGAAGGGCAACGCCCTGTTCCCCCAGTGCGGCTTCTCCGCGCGGGCGCTCCAGATTCTCCAGCCCCACGGTCAGGTCTTCACGGTGGACGTTCTGGCCGACCCCGAGATTCGCCAGGGCATCAAGGACTACACGAACTGGCCCACCATTCCGCAGATCTTCATCCGCGGGCAGTTCGTCGGCGGGGTGGACATCCTGGCGGAGATTGAGGAACGCGGCGAGCTGACCGACCTGCTCGCCGGCAAGCCCCCAGCCTGACCTGGGGGAGCGGGCTCGGGGGGGAGGGGAGATTTGCTCCCCGCCCGAGGCTAGGATGGGCGGCCGCTACCGCGAGGAAACACCGTGGTCACCGCCACTCCGCCCAACAGCTCCCAGAAGACCGAAGAGACCGTCGACCCGTCGGGTGCACCGCCGGCGGTCTCCGATATCGCCCCCACCAACGCCGCAGTCGTGTTGACGGATGCCCCACCAGGTATCTCCCCCGCGACGGTGGACCCCGATGACCTGGTGGCCACGGCGAAGACGCCGACGCTGATGGAGAAGGTGCAGGCGTTCCGCGCCCGGCACGAGAAGTGGGAGATGGCCGCCTTCTTCTTCGGTGGCTTCCTCTACGACATCATCTCGCTCAGTCGCATCGACGACACGCTGACGATGGTGCAGAGCTTCGCGTACCTGCTCATCCTCGCGTCCCTGCTCCTCTTGGAGCAGCGCTATCCGGAGGGCACACCGCCTCCCGTGGCGCTGACGAAGGTGTGGCGCTGGCGTGAGGACGCCATCCACTTCTTCTTCGGAAGCCTGCTCAGCGTGTTCATGCTGCTCTTGTTCAAGAGCACGTCGGGCTTCATGCCGTACATCTTCATCGTGGGCCTCTTCGGCCTGCTGGTGGCGAACGAGCTGCCGCGCTTCCGGCAGTTGGGCCCCATCGTCCGCGTGGCGCTGCTCAGCCTCTGCGTGACGATGTACTTCGCGTTCCTCCTGCCCGTGCTCATCGGCCGGATGGGCTTCTGGGTGTTCCTGCTGGCCGTGTCCCTGGGCTGCGCGAGCGTCTTCGGGCTGATGCGGCTGATGGAGCGGCTGCGCCCGGATGTCGAGTACGTGGTGCGCAAGGTGGCCTTGCCGGGCTTCGGCGTGCAGGCGGCGCTGCTCGTCTGCTACCTGGTGGGCGTCATCCCGCCGATTCCGCTGGCCGTGCAGTACTCGGGCATCTTCCACGACGTGAAGCGCGTCGGCCCGGGCCTGTACCAGCTCACCTCGGTGGAAGACTCCATCTGGTACAAGCCGTGGACGTGGTTCGGTCCGGACTTCGTGATTCGGCCCGGCGACAAGCCGTACTACTTCTTCCGCATCTTCGCGCCGAAGAACTTCGCGCCCTACAAGGTCCGCGTGCGCTGGTACTACGACCACCCGGAGAAGGGTTGGACGACCAGCGGCAACGGCTTCATCGCCAACGTCAGCAGCAACGGGACGGACGGCGGTTATCGCTACTACGCCACGACGTCCAACCTGAAGCCGGGCCACTGGCGCGTGGTGCTGGAGACGGAGTCGGGGCACGAAATCAACCGCCTGTCCTTCACCGCCGGCGCGGACACTCGCACCGAGCCGCGCGACCTCAAGATGGAGTACTCCACCCTGAAGGAGATCATCCCCCTCTCCGCCGAGGAGTGGGAGAAGGAGAAGGCGCGCAAGCCCACCGGGAAGGTCCCCGGCGAGACGGCGCCGCCCGCGCCGGTGCCCCAGGTTCCGATGGAGGAAGCTCCCATGGAGGCCGCACCCGCGTCCTCGCCCTAGTCGTCTCGGGCGGGCCCGTCCCTTCACCATGGCCCTGTGAGATACTGAGCCCATGCTTCCTCGTCGAAAGTCTTCGCAGACGCGCTCCTGGCTGTTGCCGGGAACGCAACTCGATTACGAGATTGCGCGGACCGTCGACATGACGTTCGAGGACGGCGAGGACTTCGTGCCGGTGGTGGGCGGGCTGGCCATCTGGCACCTGGACCGGTGGCTCTCCGGTTCGCGCGCGACGATGTACTCGCTCTATGAGGCGCTGGGCGGGATGACTCCCATGGGGCTGTCCACGCTGGAGCGAACGCACTTCGAGCAGCGGCTCACGCAGCGCGTGGAGCGGGCCCTGCTCGATGGTGAGCTGAAGGTGCGCGAGGTTCCACGGGTGCGCCAGGCGCCGCCCTCCTTCATCGAGCCGGTGCTCATTGAACGCGAGGCTCCCCCGGTGGAGCGTCCCGCGCCTCCGCCTCCCGCGCCCGAGCAGGACATCGCCGCGCAGGTGCACGCCCTGCGGCAGGCCGCCGCCCACGGCACGCCCTTCTGCGAGGAGTGCGAGAAGAAGGCCCTGCAAGCCTCCCAGAAGCGCGCTGCTTGAGCGGGAGAACGACGATGTCACCGCGCGCCAGACACCTGTCCGCGTTGCTCTGGTCCGCGCGGGAAGAGGGCACGCCTCCGCTGGAGCGCTACGCCCTGCTCGACGCGGCCCGCGAGCCGCGTGTGTACCCGCTGATTCGCTGGGAGCCCGCCGCTTCGTGTCTCTACGAGGGGCGCATCGCCCCCGAACTGGCGGAGGTGGCGCCCTATCTCGTCCGCCTGCGGCCCGATGCGCCCCTGCTGGGGGAGTTGCTGGGCACGGCCTGGGGACGCGCGTGGGGGCTGTATGTCGAAGCGCCCGTCGCGCCCGAGGTGCTGCGCCGCCACCTGCGTCGCTTCCTCAAGGTCCAGGACGAGAATGGCAAGCGCCTCTACTTCCGCTACTACGACCCTCGCGTCCTGCGGACGTACCTGCCCACGTGCAACGCCCAGGAGCTGCGGTACGTGTTCGGCCCCATCCACTCGTTCCTGATGGAGAACGAGGATGGCTCGATGCTGCTGCGCTTCTCGCTGCGCGACGACGAACTGGTGCTGGAGCGTGTGCCGCTCCTGGCCGACACCGTCGCCGCCTGAGGCGCTTCTTCCGGCCGGGCCTTCCCGGCCTCCGGGCGCCTGTCCTGATACCTGACAGATAGCTGTCACGCCTGCCCGTCATGGTGCTTCTCACGAAGCCGCCCAGCTTCGCCTGCCCTGTCCCTGACCCCAGGCCCCATGATTCCCATCGCCTTGATGTTCCTGCCTTTTCCCTACACCCTCACCGAGGAGAAGCGCTCCAGGGCCGGCGGTGTGAAGAACCCGGGACGTCGCCCCCGCGTGTTGTCAGCGCCTCGTTCCGTGAAGAAGGTCTCCGTGCCGTCACGACACAAGAGTCCGTCAGTCGCCGTCACAGCGCGGCGGAGCGGGAAGGGTGGATTGGCCCCGGTGCTGACCACCCGGGAGCTGAACCGGGCCCTGCTCCAGCGACAGTTCCTCCTGCGCCGCACGAGCCGCTCCGTCACGGAGGTGATTGAGCACCTGGTGGGCCTTCAGGCGCAGGCGGGCAACGCGCCGTACCTGGGGCTCTGGACGCGGATGAAGGATTTCCAGCTCGACGACCTGACGCGCCGGTACCACGCGCGCGACGTGGTGCGGGCGACGATGCTGCGGTCCACGCAGCACCTCGTCACGGCTCGCGACTTCCAGCGCCTGCGGCCCACCCTTCAGCCCGTGCTGGACCGGATGCTGAAACACAGCGCGTATCCGCGCGAGCTGGTGGGGTTGGACGTGGACCTGGTGATTGCCGAGGGACGCAAGCTGTTCGCCCGGGGGCCCTTGAGCGCGGTGGAGCTGGGCCGGCGACTCCAGGAGCGCTGGCCGGAGCGGGAGGCTTCGGCGCTCAGCATGGTGGTGCGTGTCGCGGAGTCGCTCGTCACCGTGCCTCCCTTCGCGACGTGGGGCGTGGGGGGCGAGGTGGAGTTCGCCACGTCGAAGTCGTGGCTCGGTGAGCCGTCAGGCTCCGCGCTGCCCCTGGAGGACGTGGTGCTGCGCTACCTGGGTGCCTTCGGGCCCGCGAGCGTGAAGGACATGCAGATGTGGTCCGGGCTGGCGCGGCTCTCGGACACCGTCGAGCAGCTTCGTTCTCGACTGCGCACGTTCCGTGACGAGCACGGCGTCGAGCTGTTTGACATGCCGGATGCGCCCCGCCCCTCGGGGGACACGCCCGCACCGGTGCGCTTCGTGGCCGAGTTCGACAACGTGCTGCTGTCGCACGCGGACCGCACGCGCATCATCTCCGAGCCCCATCGCAAGCGCGTCTTCACCGTCAACGGCATCATCCGTCCGACAGTGCTGGTGGATGGCTTCGTGCGAGGGATGTGGAAGCTGGAGCGCGCGAAGGCGCGCGTCACGCTGCGCATCGAACCATTCGAGCGACTGGCTCGCGAGGACCGCGCCGTGCTCACGGAGGAGGGGGAGCGACTGCTCGCCTTCGCGGCTTCGGACAGCGCGTCCCGCGATATCTACTTCGCACCGGTGTCCTGACTCACGAGGGTGAAGCGCGCGTTGGCTCTCGCGGGTTGGGGACCCCGAAGCGTCGAGTTCGCTTCGCGGTGAGAACTCGGAGCCTGGGGCCTCGCGTCGTGAGTCGGACCCGTCTGGCCCGACTCACGCGCCTTGGTGCTACTTGCGCTTGCCGGCCTTCGCCTTCTTCGCGGGGGCCTTCTTCGCGGTGCGGGCCTGGGGCTTCTTCGAGGCGGCCTTCTTCGCCTTCGCGGCGGGGGCCCTGTCCGCGTTCCAGATGCCGCCCATCCACGCCTCGATGTCCTTCACCGTGCGCGGGATGTTGGCGGAGAGCACCTTGCAGCCCCGGGCGGTGACGACGATGTCGTCCTCGATGCGCACGCCGATGCCCCGGTAGCGCGCGGGGACCGTGAGGTCGTCCTTCTGGAAGTACAGGCCCGGCTCCACCGTGAGCACCATGCCCGCCTGGAGCTTGCCGTACTTGTACGCCTCCTGCCGCGCCTGCGCGCAGTCGTGCACGTCCAGGCCGAGCATGTGGCTGACGTTGTGCAACGAGTAGCGCTTGTAGAACTGGTGCTCGTCCTTGAGCGCCTCGGTCGCGCTCTCCAGGATGCCCAGCTTCTCCAGTCCTTCCGCCAGCACTTGCATGGCGGCGCGGTTGGGCTCCATGAAGTCGTTGCCCGGCTTCACCGCCGCGAAGGCCGCTTCCTGCGAGGCGTACACCAGCTCGTAGATGGCCTTCTGCTCCGGCGTGAAGCGCCCGGAGATGGGCAGCGTGCGGGTGATGTCCGCCGTGTAGAGCGTGTGGCCCTCCACGCCCGCGTCCAACAGCAGCAAGTCCCCGGACACCAGCGGCCCATCATTGCGGTTCCAGTGCAGCACGCACGCGTGCGAGCCGCTGGCGACGATGCTGTTGTAGCCCGTGTCGTTGCCTTCCACGCGCGCGCGCAGGTTGAAGATGCCCTCCACGTAGCGCTCCGTCTTCGCCACCTTCAGGCTGCGGATGACGTCCTCGAAGCCGCGCTGCGTGGCGTCGATGGAGATCTGCAGCTCGCGCAGCTCCTGGGCGTCCTTGATGAGCCGCAGCTCGGACAGGAAGGTGGCCAGGGCCTTGTCGCGCTCGCCGCCCGCCGTCACCGCGTCGTCCACCTTGGCCGAGTGCCCACGCAGCACGCGCGTGGGCTTCGTCGCCGCGCCCTTGAGGCCCTTCAGGTAGTCCGCCAGCGTGTTCAGGCCGCGCGCCTCGTCCACGTCATGGCGCGCCTGGCTCTCCGGCACGCCCAGTCGCGGGCCGACCCACAGCTCGCCCTTCACGCGGTCCGTGAAGAACGTCGAATCGGAGCGGCCCGGGTTGGGCTCCACGAAGAGGAGGTCGGTGTGGCCGCCGCCCTCCTTCGGCTCCAGCACCAGCACGCAGTCCGGCTCCAGGTTGCCGGTGAGGTAGTAGAAGTCCGTGCCCGGGCGGAAGCGGTAGTGCGTGTCGTTGGCGCGCACCTTCTCGTGGCCGGTGGGGACGACAATCGTCTCGCCAGGGAATGCCTGCGACAGCGCCTTGCGGCGGGCCTTGAAGGACTCCGCGTACTTGATTTTCGGAGGCAGCTTCCCCGAGCCGGGCTTCCACTGCTTCAGCATGAAGTCCAGCAGCGCGGGCGGCGGCACCGAGTCGTGGCTGGCGGGCTTCGCGGCTGGCGCCTGCGGCTCGGACGTGACGAGGGGCTGCTGCTCACCGACCGCGGGCTGCGAGCTGTCGGAAGCGACCGGGGACGAAGGGATGGACGTGGCCATGGCGGGGACTCTTCAACAGCGCCCCGCGCTCCTCAAGCCCGAGATGCACCCTGACGCGCGGCAGTGTCTTCCGCGAGAAGGGCTACTTGCCCGACGAGCACGGGGACCGCCGTCTCCACCCTCAGGATTCGGGGGCCCAGGGAGAAGGGGCGAAAGCCGTGGGATTCCAACAATTGGGCCTCGAACGATACCCAGCCTCCGTCGGGACCGATGGCGAGGACGGAGCGCTGGCCGGGGGCCGCTGACACGGCGCGCAGT
>NZ_JABXEM010000174.1:0-25122 GCF_013372595.1 Myxococcus sp. AM011 | reverse complement strand
GAATGACTCCACCGGGGGTTCAGCGCGACTCTTCGCTTCGCCATCCTATCGGTCGTATTCCCGAGCGGCAACCGCCCGCGAGTGCCTGTCTACTCTGTATCTCTCCGGTATTTCTGCACAATTCTAGACTGGACACCGCGCCGCGCGAGCGTTGGCAGCCCCAGGTGCTGTGCTACCCTGGAAGGGCTGGTCGCGGGCCCCCCCGTGCCCCCTCCCCCTTTGTCGAGGTCTCATGAAGATGTCCGTGCGAGCCGCCTTCCTCGTGTCCACCGCGCTGTTGCTCGGGGGATGCAAGGTCAGCAGCGAGATTGGCAAGCCGTGCACCCTGGTCCGGAAGGCGCTGCCCGAGGAGAACTCGCCGACCAAGACCATGCCCGTGCTGGAGAGCGAAGTGGCGGACCGCCAGGACTTCATCTCCTTCGGCTCGCTGGAGTGCGAGGACCTCATCTGTGTGCGGGATCAGGACTACCCCCGCGCGCGCACTCCGGAGGGCGAGGTGGACCTGACGGCGGCGGCGATGGGCTACTGCAGCAAGCCCTGCGTCGAGGGCTCCAACGCGTGCGAGGTGAAGGACACGTCCGACGTGGAGCCGAACCTCCCGGGCCGGATGACCTGCCGTTCGCTGCTGCTGGACCAGGACACGCTCGACGCGCTGCGTTCCGCGGATGAGGGCTTCTACCGACGGACCTTCGGCGAGAACAACTCGCCCTTCTTCTGCGCCGGGAACATCTGACGCGCGGGCTGGGTGACACTTTCGTGCGCGGGGGGTAGACCTTTTCCCCGGGTTGATTCGTAAAGGCAGGGCCCGCGTCGTCCGCGCAAGGAGCCCTGCCTCATGAATCGAACGGTCCTCTTCCTGTCCCTGGCCGGTGGCCTGGCCCTCACCGCCCTGGTGTTGGGCCTGCCCCAGGTGACCCGCCCGAGGACGGATCCCGTCGTCGAGGTGAAGACGCCGCCTCCGACGCCTCGCCTCCCCGTGCAAGGCACGCCTGGCTCGCTGACGATGACGAGCCGCCTGTCGCATCCGTATGTGCCCGCGGGCAGCTCGGAGGTCTTCGCGACGGTGGACCTGATGGGCGCTGAAGTCCCCGGGTCCAAGCGCCGCCCGGTGAACCTGGCGCTGGTCATCGACCGCTCGGGTTCGATGAGCGGCTACAAGCTGGCGCAGGCGAAGCAGGCCGCGCGGCACCTGGTGGGGCTGCTGCGGGACGAGGACCGGCTGGCCATCGTCCACTACGGCTCGGACGTGAAGAGCCTGCCGTCGGCGCAGGCCACGGCCGCGCAGCGCGAGCGGATGCTCCAGTACGTGGACGGCATCTGGGATGACGGCGGCACCAACATCTCCGCGGGACTGTCCGCGGGCCGCTACCAGCTGTCCACCGCGCAGGAGGGCTTCGGCGTCAACCGGCTCATCCTCTTGAGCGACGGGCAGCCCACCGAGGGCACCACCGACGACGAGGGCCTGACGCGGCAGGTGCGCGAGCTGCGCGCCACGGGAATCACGGTGAGCGCCATCGGCGTGGGCACCGACTTCAACGAGGACCTGATGCAGGGCTTCGCCGAGTACGGCGCGGGTGCCTACGGCTACCTCGAGGACGCGGGCCAGCTGGCCGCGCTCTTCCAGAAGGACCTCCAGCAGGCCTCCACCACGGTGGCGCGGGACGTGACGCTGACCTTCACGCTGCCCACGGGCACGGTGCTGGGCGAGGTGCTGGGTTACAACGCGCGGCAGTCCGGCAACCAGGTGATGGTGTCGCTGCCGAACTTCTCCGCCGGCCAGTTGGAGCGCGTCGTGGTGCGCCTGTCGACGACGGGCGAAACGGTGGGCCAGACGGTGCGGGTGACGGACCTGACGCTCAACTACACCGACCTCATCCGCAACGTGGGCGTGGAGAACGGCGCCGCGCTGTCCGCGGTGGTGACGGACCGGCAGGAGGAGATTGTCGCGAAGCAGGACAAGGACGCCACGGTGTACGCGGTGCGGGCGCGCAGCGCGGTGAATCTCAAGAAGGCCGCCGAGGCCCTGAGCGAGGGCCGCCGCGAGGAGGCCAAGGGCTACATCCAGCAGAACCAGGTGATGTTCAACGAGGCGAGCGCGGTGGCGAGCCCGGCGGCGGTGGCCTCGGACCTGGCCGAGCAGCAGGCCACGCTGGACGAGTACGAGAGCGCCGGCAGCGACGAAGAAGTCCGCTCCGCCGCGAAGAAGTCCAAGGTGAAGGCCCTGCGCGGATTCGGCAAGGTGGGCTCCACGTACTGACCTCGAGGTGCGCGCGTCTCACGCGGGCTCGACACACCACCCCGCTTCCGCACGGTGCTCCAAGGCGCCGGACGGAGGCGGGGTGTTTCATTTCAGGCGGCGTCTAGTAGCAGAGATACGAATCCATCCAGTACGCGTGATGATCCGAGGGCTCCGCGAAGGGCACGGAGATCTTGTTGGCGTAGCGGCCCATCGGCGACCAGATGAACCTCAGGGCGGAGGTCGGCGGCACGCAGAGGTAGTTGTCATCCCACCCTGTCGACGCGGGCTCCGAGGGCATGTAGATGCGGGTGCAGCGCATGCCGGAGATCGGCCCGCCCATGCTCCAGCGCAGGCCGACGTCGCGGTTGGCGCACAGGAAGTTGTCGTTCCACGTGCCCGCCGTATCCGACGGCTCCAGGAGGGCCGTACACGCCTTCCCTGGGATGGCCCCGGCGGAGGAGAACTGAAGCCCCACCGGCACCTCGTGGTAGCAGAGGTAGTTGTCGTCCCAGGTGTAGGGGTCTTCCGCCTCCAGCAACTGGGTGCAGAGCCGGCCCGGGAGCGGACCCGCTTCTGAATAGATGAACATCGCCTCCGCCTCCGGGGGCACGCACAGGTAGTTGTCGTGCCACGCGTTCGCCGCCGGCTCCGTGGTCTCGTGAATCTGGGTGCAGCGCAGGCCTGATATCGGCCCGCTCATGCTCCAGCGCAGGCCGATGTCCTTGTTGGTGCAGAGGTAGTTGTCCCCCCACCCGCCCGCGAGGTCGGCCAGCTCGTTCATCAGCGTGCAGCTCATCCCGGCGATGGGGCCCGACGCGCTGAAGGACAGCACCAGGGGAGCTTCCAGGCAGAGATAGTTGTACTCCCACCCATGAGGGTCCTCGGGCTCCTTGAAGTTGACGCACTCCTTGCCCAGCAGAGGTCCCTCACTGGACCAGGTGATGGTGAGCGGCGAGTCGTGGGGGATGCACAGGAATTTCTCGTCCCACCGGCTCGCGAAGCGCTCCCGGCGCTCGTTGACGATGGTGCAACGCATCTCGGGCCTGGGGACGCCCGTCGAGCCATCGTGCCAGACGAAGCCAAGGTCCGTCGGCGAGCACAGGTAATTGTTGCTCCAGCCATACGGGTCCTCGGGCACGGAGATGGCGACGCAGTGCATCCCCGGGATGGGGCCGCTCGCGCTGAAGACCACCCCATGGAAGCTCGTGAACACAGAGGATGTGTCGAGGGGCGAGCCCACCGACAGCACCGCGCCCTCCGCGTGCGCGGGCGGTTCGGTGTCGTCGCCCAAGGCCTGACAACCCATGCCCCCCAAGACACAGAGAAGTCCGAGAACGAACGCTCGATGAACAACGACACGATGGATGGGGATTTGCATCGGAATAATCTGACATAACTGAATTGCAAGTAGCCAGCCGGGCACGCGGGCGCGCGGGGTGACTTCCAGGTTGACCGTCGGAATCGCCCGGCCCTATCTCCGCGTTCCTCCCGCCTTCGGCTGGAGGCACGAAAGCGTGGACCGAATGGCGAGCGGCAACACCCCTTGGGTCGGGGTCATCATGGGCGGCAAGAGCGACCTCGAGTACCTGCAGCCGGGCATCGACGTGCTGAAGGAGCTGGGCATCCCCCACGAGGTGCGGGTGGTCTCCGCGCATCGCACGCCGGACTGGATGATGGAGTACGCGTCCACCGCCGAGTCGCGGGGCCTGTCACTCATCATCGCCGCCGCGGGTGGCGCGGCGCACCTGCCGGGCATGGTGTCCGCGAAGACGCTGCTGCCCGTCATTGGTGTGCCCATGCCCACCACGCTGCTCAACGGCATCGACGCGCTGCTCTCCATCGTCCAGATGCCCAAGGGCGTGCCCGTGGGGACGCAGGCCATCGGCAAACCGGGCGCGGCCAACGCCGCCCTGCACGCCGCGGCCATCCTGGCGCTGAAGTACCCGGAGGTGCGTGAGCGGCTGGCCGCATGGCGCAAGGCGCGCACCGACGAGGTCATGGCGCACCGGGAGCTGTCATGAGCCCTCGCGTGGTGCTCCCCGGGGGAACGATTGGCATCCTCGGCGGGGGGCAGCTCGGGCGGATGATGGCGCTGTCCGCGCGCACGCTCGGCTTCCAGGTGCAGGCGTTGGATCCGGACGCGACGTGCCCCGCGCGCAACGTCGTTGACCGCTGCCTCACCGCGTCCTTCGCGGACATCGCCGCCGCCGAGGAGCTGGCGAAGGGCTGCGACACCGTGACGCTCGAAATCGAGAAGGTGCCGCTGGCCACGCTGGAGGCGGTGGCCCGCCACACGCCCATGCGTCCGGGCGCGTCCGTGCTGCATGTCATCCAGCATCGCGGTCGACAGAAGGGCTGGCTCGCCAAGGGCGGCTTCCCCGTGGGGCCGTGGCGCGAGGCACACTCGGCGGACGAGCTGGCCCAGGCCATCCAGGCGCTGGGAGGCCGGTGCTTCGTGAAGTCCAGCGAGGGCGGCTACGACGGTCGCGGTCAGGTGGAGGTGAAGACGCCCGCCGAGGCCCCCGCCGCGTGGCGCGAGCTGGGTGAGCGCTCCGTCGTGGTGGAAGCCGCGCTGGACCTCCAGTCGGAGCTGTCCGTGCTCGTCGCTCGCAGCCCGAAGGGAGAGCTGGCGGTGTATCCGCCCGCCTTCAACCACCACGAGGAGCGCATCCTCGCGTGGTCGCTGCTGCCGGGCCCGCTGCCGGCCCGAGTCGCCGAGCGCGCCACGGAGCTGGCACGCGACATCACCCAGGCGCTTCAAGTGGAGGGCCTGCTGGTGCTGGAGCTGTTCCTGCTGCGCGACGGCACCGTGCTGGTGAACGAGCTGGCGCCGCGTCCACACAACAGCTTCCACTCGACTGAAGTCGCCTGCCTCACCTCGCAGTTCGAGCAGGCGGTGCGCGCGGCGTGCAACCTGCCCCTGGGCTCGGTGGAGGTGGTGCGTCCGGCGGCCATCGTCAACCTGCTGGGAGACTTGTGGCTGCGCGAAGGCGGTCCCCGGTTCGAGGACGCGTTGGCGCTGCCCGGCGTGCGGCTGCACCTGTACGGCAAGCGCGACGCGCGCAAGGGCCGGAAGATGGGGCACCTGTCCGCGGTGGGCACCACGCCCGAGGACGCGCTCGCGCGAGTGAAGGCGGCGGCCGCGGTGCTCGGAGTCTGAGGCCATGAAGACGAACGCCGCGCGGCTGCTCGACTCGTTGGGCGTGAAGTACTCGCTGCGCGACTACGAGGTGGACCCGGAGGACCTCTCCGCGGAGTCGGTGGCCGCCAAGGTGGGCATGCCTCCGGAGCAGGTCTTCAAGACGCTCGTCGCGCGCGGCGACCGCACCGGCGTGCTGATGGCGGTGGTGCCCGGCAACGCGGAGCTGGACCTCAAGGCGCTGGCGCGATTGAGCGGAGACCGCAAGGTGGACACCGTGCCGCTCAAGGAGCTCCAGCCCCTCACCGGCTACGTGCGCGGCGGCTGCACGGCCATCGGCGGCAAGAAGGACTATCCCGTCTACGTCGACGAGACGCTGGAGCTGTTCGACGAGGTGGCCGTTTCAGCGGGCGTGCGCGGCACGCAGCTGGTGCTGGCGCCGTCCGACTACCTGCGGGTGACGAAGGCGAAGGTCGGCCCCATCTCGCGCGACAAGGCCTGAGCGGCCTTCACACCGTCGACCCCTGCTCGGGCATGAAGAGCACCTTGCCGGACGTCATGTCCGCCGAGGCGATGCGCACCGCCTCCCCCGCGGACTCGAGCGGCAGTCGCGCGCGCACGGGCGTCTCCAGCTCGCGTCCCACCAGCGACGGCACGCCCATCAGCGCCTTGAGCTGCTCGCGGCCAAAGCCCCGGCGCGCCCACTCCGAGAGCGCGAAGCCGTCCACCGTCTTGCGCCCGAAGATGACGTCGCCCGGGTCGAAGCGGCACTCCTGCTCCGACAGCGCGCCATACACCGTCACGCGTCCGCCCTCGGGCAGCGCGCTCAACAACTGGCCCGTCAGCCGCCCCGCCACCGCGTCGAAGGCGAGCGACACCTTGAGCTGGTGACACATGAGGCGCAGCCGCTCCTGGAACTCCGGCTCGTCGCTGCTCAACACGTGCTCCGCGCCCAGCCCGCGCAACAGCTCCACCTGCTCCGCGCGCCGCACCACGTGCACCATGGGCACGCCCCGCCGTCGCGCGAGCGCACCCAGCATCCGCCCCACGCTGCTCGCCGCGCCCGTCTGCGCCAGCGCCGCGTGCTCGCCTTCCTTGGCGCGCTCCATCAGCACCCACGCGGTGAAGGGATTGACGAAGAGGCTGGCGCCCTGTTCGAAGGTGATGTGGGCGCGCAGGGGGATGCACTGCTGGAGCGGCACCACCGCGTACTCGGCCCACAGGCCGTCTCCACCCACGGGCGCGACACACGCCACGCGGCGCCCCACCAGGAGCTGCCCGGCCAGACCGCCCGCGGCCACCACCGTGCCGCTGCCCTCGAAGCCCGGCACCGTCGGCAGCTCGTTGCGCAGCCCGTACTGGCCCCGTACGAACTGGAGGTCCGCCGGGTTGATGGGCGACGCCGCCATCCGCACCAGCACCTGCTTCGTGGTGGGCCGGGGCACGGCGCGGCGCTCCACCTGGAGGGACTCCGGCCGCCCGTCATAGGCCTTGAGGACCAGCGCTCGCATCACCACGGGGACAGGGGGGGCTTTCATCCGGCAGACCTTTTAATTCGGCCGCGCGTGAAAGGGGGAGCCCCTTGGCCTCCCTCCGGGTTCGGAGCGTCGATGAACGCCACCATTTTGCAGTTGCACCACCGAGAAGCCTTTGAGCGCACCGTCACGCGTGCCCTCGCCGCGGGGGCCGGCGCGGGCCTGCTCCAGCTCATCACCGCGAGAATCGGCCTGCCACTTCCCCTGGCCTGGCTGGTGCCCGCGGCGGTGGTGCTGGCCTGTGCGCAGGGGGACCGGTGGGACCGCATCCTCCTGGGGGGGCTGGGAGTGGTGCTGACGGCGGTGCCGTATGCGCTGGGGATGGCGCCCGCGTGGACGGTGGCGTGCAGCGCGGCGGCGGCGGGCTCGTTGCTGGTGCGCGCGCGGCTGAGCGAGAAGGGCGTGGAGGGACAGGTGGCGGAGGCTCGCCCCACCCTCGTGCACCTGGGGCTCGGCGCGCTCCTGGGCGCGGGGCTCACCCTGGGCGGCGTGGAGATTGCCCGCGTGTTCTCCGCGCGGCTGGCGGACCTGGCCACGCCCGCGCTGCTCGCGGCGGGCGCGACGGGCGCGATTCTTGGGCTCTTCGTGGGACTGAGCTCGGTGGCCGCGCACCTGGCCCTCACGGCGGACCCCGTGGAGGCGCGCGCCGAGGAGCTGATTCCCCGACTGGCCGGGGACTTCCGGACGCAGTGCGAGCGCGCGCTCGCGCTGTATCGCCAGTGTGGACAGTCGCTCGCGCTGTTGCCGCGAGAGCCCGCGCGCGAGGAGCTGGCCCGCACGTTGGCGCGCATCACCCGTGACGCGGTGGAGCTGGCCTCCGAGTGGGCCGGTGTGGAGGCGCAGCTCGAGGAGCGCGCACAGGCCGAGCTTCAAGCCGAGCGCGAGGAGCTGGAGCGTGGCGCGAAGGCCACCACGGATGCGGTGGCACGGCGGCAGCTGGAAGCGGCGGCGGCCTCTCTCGCGGAGGAGGTCGAGCGGCTGGGCGAGTTGAAGCTGCGTCGTGAGCGAATCCTCGCGAGGCTGCGCGCGGAAGTCGCCCTGCTGGAGCGCGCGCGCGTGGCGCTGCTGTCGCTGCGCAGCGGGCAGGCTCAGCTCAAGGCCGCGGAGCTGTCATCGCTCGCACGTCGCTTCCGCGCGCTGTCATCGGTGCAGTGGGAAGAAGGTCGGAGCCTGGACGCGGTGGCCACCCAGGCGACCCTGGCCCAGGTCCCCGAGCCCATCGCGCCCGTCCAACCCCCTGAGGAGTCGCCTTCCACGGAGGGCGAGATTTCTCGAATTCGTGTCCCATGAGCGGGATTCCCCGGATGTCAGGGGCGACCAAGCCGTGGAGAGACTGTCCACTCGTACGCTTAGTAGGAGTTGTTGCGGTAGTGCGCAGGCATGAACTGTAGACGTGGGTAGCGTCAGGTAACATTTGCCCCGTCATGACCCACCCCCTCGTCCGACAGCCCGGTCTGATTCCTCTCTGGTTGTGGAACGGCTCCGAGCCCGGGGTGACTTCCGCTTTCCAACCGATCGTTGACTTGAGGGATGGCGAGGTCATCGGGCACGAGGTGCTCTCGCGCGGACAGGGAACACTCGAGTCTCCGAACGAGCTGTTCCTGCACGCGCGGGTGTCCGGCTACACGTGGGAGTTGGAGCGTGCGTGCTGGACGTCAGCGCTGCGCCGCATCGCCACGTTGCCGGAGGACCAGCGGCGCGCGCCCTTCTTCTTCAACGTGAGCCCGGACGTGTTGAGCGACCCGCGCTTCGGGGATGGCTCCACGCTGGCGCTGTTGGAGCGACACGGGCTGGGGCCTCGTCATCTGGTGCTGGAGCTGACGGAGAAGGCGGTCATCGAGGACGGGGCGCTGCTCCAGCGACTCACGCGGGAGTGCGCGGAGCTGGGCTTCGGGCTCGCGCTGGATGACTTCGGCGCGGGTCACTCCGGGCTGGTGACGTTGGTGCACTGCGTGCCGCGCTTCATCAAGCTGGACCAGGCGTTGGTGCGGGACATCCACCTGCACGACTACCGGCAGCACCTGGTGAAGTCGTTGGTGGCGTTCTCCTCCAGCGTGGATGCCATCCTCATCGCCGAGGGCGTGGAGACGTGGGAGGAGATGACGGTGCTGCTGCGGCTGGGCATCCGTCACGCGCAGGGCTATCTGCTGGCCCGTCCCGCGCCGGTGCCCGGCCGTCCCACGGAGGCGTTCGAGACGCGACGTCGCGAGGCGATGCGCGCGCTGCTCTTGAGTGAGCGCGCGGATGACAGCACGGTGGGCGGACTGGTGATTCGCCGCGCCACGGTGGATGCGGCGGCGCCGTCCGAGGTGGTGAACACCCTCTTCCGCGATGCGCCGCAGGTGGACCACGTGGTGGTGCTGGACGGTTCGCGGCCCAAGGCGCTGGTGACGCGCCGAAGCCTCGCGTCGGGGGCAGGGACGCGGGAGGTCCCGCTGGTGGTCGAGGACCAGATGGCGGTGACGGCGCTCGTCGGGCTGGCGATGGCGCGTACGCCGGAGGCCGTCTACGACCCGGTGGTGGTGACGGACGCCCAGGGCGAATTCCTGGGCACCGTGACGATGAAGCAGTTGATGCTGCGCGCCAGCGAGTTCGTGGAGCGCCACTCGGCGAAGTAGGCCCGCCTCATTCCCACGCGAGGTGGAGTCGACCGTCCTCGAAGATGAGGCCCGCGTCCTCCAGTCCCGTGGAGCCATTCTCCACCCGCGGCAGCACGTTCCTCGGAGGCGCGAGCAGCGTGTCGCGGCCCTTCGTGAACCCCTGCTCGCGGACCAGCACCATGTACGCGCGGCCCAGCGCCACGGCGCGCTCACGCGACGGCGTCAACAGCCACGCGAGGTCCTTGTCGCCTCCAATCGCGGCACGACGCACGGACTTCTCATCCACCGTGCCGCTCGGGAAGAAGCGCGTGAGCAGCTCCTCGTTCGCGCGGAACTCGTCGCCCCCCTTCACTCGCTCGAAATACGTCAGCACCTCCGGCTTCGCGTGGCCCGCCTGCGGCACATCGCGGATGCCGCGCAGGTCTTGATGGCGCCACCCTTCCCCGCCCGGCACCTTGCGCGGGAAGCCGAAGGTCTGGTCCACCGTCACGCCCAGGTTGGTGTGACAGCCCATGCAGAACGCGTGTTCCTCCAGCGTCTGCACGCGCAGGCGGCCCTTCCCGTCCTCGATGAAGCCCTGGAGGCGCCAGCCGAACTCGTTGATGAGCCCCAGCTCGGGCGTGCCCGGAAACGCGGGCAGCCGGTTGCGCATCTTCTTCTCCTGCTCCGCCGCGTAGAAGGCCATCACCTGTTCGCCCGTGTACTCCTCGTCCTTGCGCGAGTAGCGGACCTCCTTCATGCGCGCCGACAACAACGTGGGCGCGTCCGGGTCCACGTACCTCACGGTGTGGAGGAACTCGACGCCGCGCGGGTAGAAGTCCCTGCGCACGGCGACCTTCGCGGCGCCCCCCGCGTACGTCTTCGGCAGGCCGCGCACCTCCTCTACACCCGCCATGAGCTCACCGTCCCCATTCACGTCCACGCCGCCCGAGCGCTCGTCCACCGGCTCCACCCGTCGCCGCGCTCCCGTCGCCTCGAGCAGCGCGGGGTCCACCGTCATCGCGGCTTCGAGGATGGCGAGGTTGAGCCGGTACACGTCCCGCGAGAGCCTTCCGTCGGCGTCGCGTCGGAACGCGTCGGGGAGCCGGATGAAGATGTCGTCCGTGTTTCCATTCGTCGGCCAGAAGGTGCCGAGGAACGGCTTGTAGCGGACCGCGCGCCAGCCGCTTCCGTCGAGCGCGAAGCCCTCCGCGTCGAAGCCTCGCGCGAGGTCCAGGTCCGGCACCCATCCCTTGAAACCTCCAGGACGCTGGAGCAGCGACTCACGCAGGGGCGCGTAGTTGTCCTCGCGGATGTACTCGAGCACCTCGTCATCGGAGATGTCCGCCAGCGCGGCGGTGCGATCCGCGAAGAGGTTGCTCCACTGATTCAGCAGACCCACGTCGCTGAAGGCGTAGTCGGCCTGCAGCGACTCGTCGTCCATGACGTTGAAGCCGACGCCGCCGGTGTGACACGTCCAGCAGGGGTTCGAGATGCCCTCCGTCTTCGTGTAGCACATGGACGGAATGGGAGCCTCGCGGTTGGCCACGGTGCTCCCGCTCGCCAGGGCTTGCGCGAGCGGGTCGAAGGGAGGCTCGGGGACGCGAGGCGCGGCGCGCTGTCGCCACACGACTCCCGCGGAGGCAAAGAGACTTCCCAGCGCGAGGCCCAGGGCGAGGACGGCCCTGGCGCCTCCCTTCGACATGATGGACATGAGGTGGCGTTCTCCTGGAAGGGCGCGCGACTACGGCCAGACGCTGTAGCTGTCCTCGCCCGGGTGCTGGACGCTGACGAACAGGGTCTTCATGTCCGGGCTGAACGCGGGGCCGGTGGCCTCCGCGTCGCTCGGCATGGACAACACGCGGAAGGCCTTGCGGAAGTACGCGCTCTCCCGATGCGCCGGGTTCTGGTTCAGGTAGTAGATGCCGTCGGCCACCTTGTTGACGCCGAAGTTGCCGTCGGTGCCGAACCAGACGCCGCCGTCACGGTCGATGGCGATGTTGTCCGGCTTGGCCGCGGAGAACTCGGGCGTGACGCTCGTCGCCGCCGTCTCGCCCTTCCACACGCGGAAGAAGGTGAACGTGCGCGAGGTGCCCGGTGCCGCCGTGTTGGCCTCGCGAATGCCGAAGATGGAGCCGACGCGGTCCGTCGCGCGGTTGTCGGTGGCGGCGCGAGCCTTCGTCACCCAGATGCCCTCCGAGTTCCGCGTGGCGGTGGCGACGCGGCCCTGCTGGTCCAGCGACGTGGGGTCACCGTGCTCGGTGAAGGCCACGTACAGGAGCGGCGTGCCGCTGGGGTCCTTCGGGTTCCACTCGAGGTCCTCGGGGCGGTTGAGCTCCATGACGCCGACCTTGTTCGCCGCGGTGAACAGCAGCTTGCGCATCTGGTCGTCGTCGGTGAAGCCGCCGATGGCGTTGTAGCTGGCATCGCGCAGCGCGGTGCCCACCGTCATCGTCGGCTGTCCGAAGGCCTCGCCGTTCGGCGCGAGGTCCGCGCTGTCCAGGCTCAGCGCCACCCAGCGGCCCTGTCCGGGCGCCTGCTCGGTGGGAATCGCTCCGCCCACCAGGGTGTCGCCGGTGCTGTTGTCCAGGCCCGCGAAGTGCGCGGCGTAGAGCGTGCCCTGGTCCAGCAGCGCGCGAGTCTCCGCCTTCGTCATGCCCGCGGTGTACGGACGGCTGGAGACGAACTTGAAGATGCGACCGCCGCGACGGTCATCGCCGCCGTAGATGACGATGGGCTGGCCCGCGAGCAGCTTCCAGTTCGCGTCGACGACGAAGGCCGCGTTCTCCCAGTGGGCGCGGCCCATGATGCCCAGCTTTCGGTGGCCCGCGCCGGGCTTGGACGCGTCCTTGCCGTACCAGAGGTCGGCCGGCTGGCCCGGGTCGATTTCGGTGAGGAAGCCGTAGCCGTCCTTCCGGTGCGACGAGCGCGCGTCGGAGCTGACCATGTCGCCCGACGCGGGAGCCGTGAGGTCCGGCGCGAGGGGAGCACCGGCGGCCATGCCGGGCGCGTTGGGAATCCAGTCGTTCTTCCCGGTCCACAGGCTGCCTTCCGGATCGCCGTAGACGCCCTGCACGTTCTCCTCACCGGTGAAGATGGTGCCCCACGGCGTCTGTCCGCCGGAGCAGTTGGAGTGGGTGCCGGCGACGACGCCCGCGGGCAGGTCGGCGCCGGAGTCATCGCGGTCCACGCCGGACAGCGTCACGCCGACCACCTTCGCGAGCGTCGCGCTGGAGGCGTCGTAGCGCAGGTTGCTCGCGGTGCGGTCCACGGCCCACTCGCCGGTGGCGGGGTCCTGCACCACGCGCATCCAGGTGCCGCCGACCTGCTTCTTCCATTCCTTGTTGTAGGTGGTGATGGCGTCGTCCTGCCACGAGGTGCCATCCGTGACGGTGTTGGACAGGGCGCCGCTGTTGCGCAGGAAGCGCGCGAAGTCCAGGTGCTGGCCGATGGGCGCGGTGCCGACGCGGGGCTTGGTGCCGGAGATGTACTCGTGGTTGATCCACATCCAGCCAGCGGCGCTGCTCCCGCGGAACTGGGGCGCGTTGTCCTGGGCGGACCAGCCGTCACCGAAGAACGCGATGTAGTCCACGTTGGCGCCGAAGCGCGCGCCCGTCTTGCTGAAGGTGATGGGGTCCATCCACTTGATGACCGTGGAGGAGAACAGGCCGGGCACCGTGCGAATGGAGTCGGTGGAGGCCGGAGACAGGGGGAAGACCATCGGCGTCGGCAGTGAGCCGGCGACCACCTGATTCACGCGAACCTTCACGTACTCCGCGAGGTTCGTGGCGCCGGTGCCCAGGTCTCCACGGAAGGTGAGCGCGATGACGGAGGACAGCGGCGTGCCGGCCTCGACGCCGGGCGCGCGCGTCACGGCGCCGGGGCCGGGCTGTCCTTGGGTACCGGGGCCCGCGGGGCCGGGTTCACCTTCCTCGCCGGGGGTACCATCATTACCAGGGGTGCCGGGCTGACCGTCCGAGCCATCCTGTCCATTGGAGCCGGCGGGGCCCGCGGGACCGGTGTCGCCCTCGCAGGCGGTGATGGCCAAGGTGCTACCGAGAAGCATCGCGCCGGTCGCGAGCCGCAGCAGTCGAGAAGACATGAAGCACTACCTCCAGGGGTTTCGCGTCCGCCACGTGTGGGCGCGGGCGCGAGCGCATCCTGAGGAGCCAGTGTGGCGGCAGCTTGTTCAGTGCGTCACTTCTTCATCACGTCACGCGCGCGCAACGTCACGCGCGAGCAACGGACGTGGCGCTCAGGGCACGATGCTGATGTTCGACACGCCCTCGAACTCCACCTGCGCGCCCTTGCGTACGCCCATCTTCTCCGCCCAGCCCGCTGGCACCTCCAGCACGTACTGACTGGGCGCGCCCACCGAGCGCGAATCCAGCGTCTTCGGCACCGCGCGCGACACCACTCCCGCGATGTGCAGGTCCGAGGTGATGAAGATGATGTCCAGCGAGATGAGCGTGTTGCGCATCCAGAAGCCCTGCATCTCCTGCGTCGGGAAGAGGAACAACATGCCCTTCCCCTCCGCCAGCTCCGTGCGCCACATCAACCCGCGCTGACGCGAGTCCGGCGTGGCCGCCACCTCCACCTCCACCCGATGCACCCCACCGAAGGCATCCTTGAGCCGCACGTGCGCACGCGGCAACGTCGGGCTCACATAGTCCTTCGAGGTGACGTCGGTGACGGGCGGTCGCACGGGGGCCGGAGGCGTGGAAGGCTGTCGGCCCTGCGCTTCCTGCTGGCAGGCACCCAGCAGCAACGCGAGCAGCAGGACCGTGAGCCGACGCGTCGTCTTCATGAATGCTGGGGATGCAGCGGCTTGTTGAGCAGCTTCTCGGTCAGCTCGGGCCCCAGGCTGTCGGACATGAGCCGCTCCACCACCGTCTCGAACTCCACCCGCTGCGAATCACTGCTGTAGATGAAGCGGATGCCCATACCCGGCTCGTCGCCGTCCGCCTTGGACCACACCACCTCGCCCAACAGCTCGAAGGGCGCCTCCCGGTGCGGCACCGTCAGCTTGAAGAGAAACCGCGTGCCGATGGGCAGCGGCTTCTTCGTCTTGATGAACGTGCCACCCTTGCTGATGTTCTTCGTGTAGTCCGCGAAGAACGAGTTGAGCTTCTTGTAGTCGACCTTCAGCTCGATGGGCGCGCGCCCGTGCTGGCGGTGCTCGGGACCTGTCTTCTGTTCGGACATGCGGCTGGGGAGTATAGGGGAGGCCATGGAGCAAGTCCTCACCCGTGCCCGCGCTCTGTTGCGCCGCCCGGCCGTCCTGGCCCCCCTGCTCCTGCTGGCGGGCGGCGGCTCGGCCCTCATCCTCCTCCCCCTCTTCGGAGTGCCAGGCTTCGAGTTGAGCCTCGCCCTGGCCATCGCCGTGGGCCTGCTCGGCGGGGGCCCAGGCGTCGCCGCCGCATTCCAGGAACGCCGCATCATTCTCGGCCAGGAGCCCCGGCCCCCCACCGCGGCCATCCCCCAGAGCCAAGGCGCCGCCGTGGGCCGCGCCCTGGGCACCGCTGTCCTCCTCAATATCGGCGCGCTCGTCCCCCCCTTCCTCGCCTCCACCGTCTTCGCCTGGCTGCGCACCTCGTGCGACCCCTTCGAGCTGGTGGGTTTCTATCCCATGCTCACCCTCCCCTCGGCCGTGCTGGCCTCGGCGTCGGGAGTCCTCTGCGGCTTCAAGGCCCGGCGGCCCTCCCGAGGGGTGGGCCTGCACGTGCTCCTCGTCCTGCTGTCGCTCATCCCCACCGTGTGGCCCATCATCGCGGGCCCCCAGGTCTTCGCCTTCAACCACTTCCTGGGACACCTGCCCGGCCCCCTCTATGACGAGGCCCTGGTGATGACGCCCGCGCTGGGCTGGTTCCGCCTGGAGACGCTCCTGTGGGCGTGGGTGCTGGTGGGGCTCGCCGCCGCGCTGCTGGACCTCGGAACCGGCACCCTGCGTCGCGCCGGCCTGCGTCCCTGGGCGCTGGTGCCGCTCGTGCTCCCCCTGGCCGCCATCCTCTTCCTGGAGGTGAAGGGCCCCCAACTGCGCACGCGCATGACGGACGCCTACCTGGCGGAGACCCTGGGCGGCGTGCGCGACACGGAGCACTTCCGCCTCCACTACCCCCGGGGCAAGGCGCGCGAGGACGTGGACCGGCTGGCCCGCGACATGGAGTTCCGCTGGATGCAGGTCCACCGCTTCCTCGGAGTGGCCCCCACCGAGCGCATCCGCGTGTGGCTCTACCGCAACGAGGAGGAGAAGCAGCGCCTCGTGGGCGCCGGCCGCACCCAGTACGCCAAGCCCTGGCGGTACGAGCTGCACATCCAGGACAAGCCCTTCCCGCACTCCACCCTGCACCACGAGCTGGCGCACGTCATGGCCGCCCCCGCCGGCAGCGGCCCGTTCCGCGTCACCACGCGCCTGGGACTCTGGCCCCTCATGGGCGTCATCGAGGGTTTCGCCGTAGCCGCGGACGGCCCCGCCCAGGGGGACCTCACGCTGCACCAGTGGGCCTCTGGCATGCGCCGCCAGAAGCTGGCCCCGGACATGCGCACGCTGATGGGACCACGCGGCTTCTACCAGTCCGCCCCCGCGCGCGCGTACACCGTGGCCGGCTCCTTCCTGCTGTACCTCGCGGACACCTACGGCGCGGACAAGCTGCGCGCGCTCTACGCCCACGCGGACTTCGAGGACGCCTACGGACGCCCGCTCGACGAGCTCGTCTCCGAGTGGGAGCGCTACGTGGACGCCCTGCCCCTCGACGACACGGCCATCGCCCGGGCCTTCGCGCGCTTCCGCGCCGGCAGCCTCTTCAGCCGCGCCTGCGCCCGCGAAGTCGCCCGCCTCACCGAGTCCGCGCGTGCTTCCCTCGTGGGTGACCCCGAGGACGCGCTGGAGCGCTACAACCGCGCCGCCGCGCTCCAACCCGAGGAGCCTTCCTTCCGCCTGGGCGAAGCCGCCGCGCTCTCCTCCCTGGAGCGCTACGACGAAGCCACCGCCGTGCTCTCCACGCTCGCGAGCCAGGTGAAGGCCCAGTCCGTCACGGCGGCCGAGGTCGCCATGGCCCGCGCGGACGTGGAGACCCGACGCCAGCAGCCCGAGCAGGCGCGCAAGTACCTGGACGAGGTCCTCTCCCTGGACGCCACGCCCGAGCTGACGCGCACCGCCCAGGTGAAGCTCGCCGCGCTGGACTCCACCGCGCGACGCGAGGCCATCGACGCGTACTTCCAGTCGACGCGCGAGGAGCTGCGCCTGCTGATGCTGACGCGCGCACTCCAGGCCGTGCCCCATGACGCGTACCTCAACTACCTTCTGGGCCGCCGGCTCCAGCAGGTGGGCTCGCCCGTGCTCGCCGGCGAGTATCTGCAACGTGCGCTGGCGGACGATTCGCTGCCAGAGGCCCTCCGTCGGGAGGCCCTGCGCATGAAGGTGGAGGCCTCCTACCTCGCCGGAGACTGCGGCGCGGTGCGCCACGAGGTCGGTGTCCTTCCGGACTTCGGCACCGCCTTCAAGGCCACCGCCCAGGAGTGGCAGGAGCGGTGTGATTTCGAGGAGAAGACCTTCCGGGGGCCGCTGGTGCCACGACAGGCTTTCCGCTAGCCGCGCTTTCCGCTAGGCAGGCAGCCCACACAAGGGCGACGAGCCAGGCCATCAGGAGGGAAGCGATGCGGTTCGAGACGAGGCAGCGAATCCAGGGGACGGTGGACGAGGTGGAGCGCGCGCTCCTCGACGAGCGGTACTTCGAGTTCCTCCTCAAGTACCACGGCGTGTTGTTGGAGCTGGCGCCGATTGAGGTGAAGACGGAGGGCGACCTGGTGAAGCGCAAGGTGCGCTACCGCCCCAAGCCGGTCATCGAGAGCATCGGCCCCAAGCGCGTGCCTCCCGAGTGGTTCGCCTTCATCGAGACGTCCACCTACGACAAGCGCCGCAAGGAGCTCACGTTCACCAACACGCCCACGTCGGGCACCATCTCCAAGATGCTGGTGAACACCGGCACCATGCGCTTCCGTGACTTGGGCGCCGGGCAGACCGAGCGGTCGATGGACGGCGAAATCTCCCTCAAGCTGCCCTTCCTGATGAAGCCGCTGGCGCTCATCGGCGAGAAGATCATCCAGGGCGAGGGCCTCAAGATTCTCGACAACGAGATTCCGGTGCTCAACCGGTTCATCTCCGAAGTCATCCGAAAGGGCTGAGGCACGCGGAGTGCAGGTGGGGCCCGGGGAATGGGTTGACTTCTCATCCATTGTCTTCGTAAGGCCCCGCCATGCTCATCCGCTTCCTCGCTGTCTGCGCCCTGTCCCTCCTGGCCGCCTGCGCTCCGAAGCGCATCCCCGGCACTGAAATCGACGACACCTCCGACACGCGGGCCATTTTGTCAGTGATGGAGCAGTACCGGTCTGCCATCGAGGCACGCGACGCGAACGCCATCCAGGCCCTGGTGTCCAAGGACTTCCGCGAGGACGGCGGCACGCCCGGCGACCCCGAGGATGACCTGAACGCGACCAACCTCGTGCCCTACCTGGAGGCGCTCTTCCCGCAGCTCCAGTCGCCCAAGGTGGAGATTGATGTGCGCCGCGTGCAGGTGGGCAAGGAAGTGGCCACCGCCATCTACTACTGGAAGGTGAGCTGGCGCATGCCCAGCCTCACCCCCCGCCCCCAGAAGGAGGCGGAGCTGGAGCAGATGGTGTTCCGGCTGGAAGAGGGCCACTGGCGGATCCTCTCCGGCATCTGAGTCGTCCGGGCGCTTCGGGGCGCGCGCCTTGCGCCCCGAGGGCTCACAGCCCCAGCAGCTTCGCGTAGCCCGAAGGCCCCATCGTCGACAGCGCGCGCGCTCGCGCCAGGTAGGTCCGGTAGTCCTTGCGCACCAGCTTGTCCGCCGGCAGCGGGGACAGGTGGTAGTCGCGGATGCGGCTGGCCGTGAAGCGCACCGCCCCGAAGAGCGCGTGGCCGAAGAGGTTGGCCCGCTCCACGGGCGCCAGCGGCCGGATGTCCTGGTAGCCGCGCACCAGCGCCTGGCACAGGTCGGCAAGGTACGCGCCGCCGTCGAAGCACCACGCGTTCAGGGTGATGACCAGGTCCAACCCGTAGGCCTCGCGACAGGCCATCTCGAAGTCGAAGAAGGCGCCCACGCTGCCGCCCAGCCACTTCACGTTGTCGGTGAAGAGGTCCGCGTGGATGACGCCGAGCGGCTCCAGGCCCTGGCGCTGGGACTCGGCGGTGGCGAGCAGGTGCTCCAGTTCCCCTGCAATCGCGACGAGCGTCGCGTCCGGGTTGCGCGACAGCTCCACCAGCCACCCGCGCACCACGTCCGGTGAGTACGGGTTGGCGCGCGAGCCGCCAAAGGACTGCGTGTCACGGTGCAGCTTGCCCAGCTCCGTGCCCAGCCGCTCCAGGTGCTCGGCGGTGAGGTCCGGGTGGCGCAGCTCCTCACCTGCCAGCCAGCGGAAGACGCTGACCCGCCCGCCCTCCATCTCGACGAAAGTTTCACCATCGCGGGTGGTGAGCTGCACGGGCGAGGGGAAGTGGTGCGCGGCCAGGTGGGCGAGCAGCGCGGACTCGAAGCGCAGGTCGTCCGGGGAGCGCACCGTCGTGTGGCGAACGAAGTAGCGGCCGGAGTCCGTCTCCAACCGGTGGTTGGTGTTGATGGAGCCCTGGGGGATGGGCGTCACGCTCCGCACACTCCCCAGCCCGAAGGTGTCGGCGACACGCGTGAAGACGTCGGGGGACAGCACCGTGTGGACCGCCATTGCTCACTCCTCCCATGCTCGGGGCCCGCTCCATTGACACCTGGGAGGGGCGTACCTAATAGCATCCAACTCCAGCGCGGGGAGATGGGTCCATGGGCACCGACGTTCAGGGCGACTGGAAGCGGCGCGAGAGCTGGAAGAGCGCGCTGACGCAGGTGGCCGTGGTGGCGCTGGTGCTCGCGGGCGCCGTCACCTACTTCGTCCACCGGGGCGCCGTCCGAAAGGAGACGGAGGAGCGCATGCGCGCGGCCCGCTCCGCCGCCCTCCGAGGCAACCCCGCCGACCTCGCGCGCGCCATGGCGGAGCTGGAGACGCTCTTCCAGGTGGACGCCCAGGCCCGCGACGGGCAGGCCCTGGCCGCCGACATCCAGACGGTGCTGTGGCTGGAGCACCACCAGCCCGGCGCCGACGCCAAGGCGCGTGAGTACCTCGCCCGCGCGGAGGAGCTCGACTCCCGCTCCGGCGAACGCTACAGCGCGCGCGCCCTCCACCTGCTCGCGGAGGGAAAGACGGCCGAGGCGGAGAAGTACCTCGCGGACCTTCAAACGCAGGGAGCCAACAGCCCCCGGCTGACGCTGGCCCTGGCCCTCACGCTCCAGGCGAAGGGCGACCTGCCCGGCGCGCGGCAGGCCTTCGCTCGCGCCGCGGAGGGCGCCTACCGGGACACGCGCTTCACCACCGCGTACGCGGAGGCCCTGCTCGCCGAGGGCCAGCACGCCCAGGCGGTGGAGGTCTTCGAGAAGACCACCAGCGTCAACCCGGACCACCTGATGGCGCGGCTCGGCACCGGCCTCGCGTACGTGTACCAGGGCAAGAAGCTGGAGGAGGCGCAGCGCGCGCTCACCGCCGCGTCGGAGAAGGAAGCCGAGCTGACGCCCTCGCTGCGCTCGCGACTGAGCGCGCTGAAGGCGGAGCTGGCGTTGACTCGAGGCGCGGCGGACGAGGCGCTCCAGGAGGCGGACACCGCGCTGAAGGCGGTGCCGGATGACGTCTACGCCCTCTTCGCGCGGGCGCGGGCCCTGTCGGCTCGGAAGGTCCCCGAGGCGAGAGCCGCCTTCGAGGCCGCGGTGGCGAAGCGGCGCACCGCGCCCCTGCTCTACCTGGATGGCGCGCGCAGCCTCCAGGCTTCCGGAGATGCCACCGGCGCGCTGGCCCTGCTCGACGCGTACGAGGGCACGTTCGGCGCCATCCAGGTGGCCTCCGCGGACGGCAAGAAGGTGGGCCTCTTGGAGCAGGACGGCCGCTACTGGCTGGCGCGGGGCGGGCTGCTCGAGGCCGCGGGTCGGCAGGACGACGCGCTCGGCGCCTATGACAAGGCCATCGCCGCGAAGGGCGTGGGCCTGGCGCGAGCGCAGTACGCCAAGGGCGCGCTGCTGGTGCAGCGCAAGGACTACGAGGGTGCGAAGGCGCTGCTGGCCACGGTGGCGCCGGACACGGGCGCGGGCACGCTGCCGGAGGCGTACACCGCCATGGGCGACCTGCTCTTCGCGCAGAACGCGTACGCGGCGGGCTGCCAGCACTACTACTTCGGCCTCGTGCGCGCCCGCTCACAAGGCGCGACGCGCGAGGAGCTGGCCACGCGCATCGACACCGTGAAGAAGGGCCTGGAGTCCTCGGGCCAGGGCGCCATGGCCAAGGCGTGGATGAACGAGACGGGCGTCCTGCTCCAGTAGCGCCGCTCTCGACTAGAGCAACTCCGACGCCTCCAGCGGACGATACTTGGCGCGGACCATGCGCCACTCACCGTCGGTCTCCTTCTCGAACGTGCCTTCGATGAGGTACGCGTTGAGCACGCTGTCCGCCGCCAGGTCCTTCAGGTTGTCCGCCTGGGAGCGCCCGAAGATGAAGCGGGCCTGGAAGTCGCCCTGCGAGGGCGAGACTTCGTGCACCTCCAGGTTCGTCGTGAAGATGCGGACCCACTGGCCGCGCAGCACCTGGCCCGTGAGCACGCCCCGGACCTGCCGGTTGTCCCAGCCGCCGTCCGTCTTGAAGCGCTCGGACACGCCCTCCATGACCCCGGAGATATCCTTCTGCTCCGCGGCGCGCGTCATGGTGATGACCTGCCGGGTGATGGCCTCCGGGACGCCCGGCTCCCGGCGCGGCCAGAAGAAGAGCACCGCACCGGCCGTGACGAGCGCCAGCGCCACCCCCGCCACCTTCGAACGCGACAACATCACGATGAGCTCCTCACGCCGCCTCGGTCTCGAGCACCAGCTCGTCCGCGTCGATGATCTCCAGCGGCCGGAGCGCCTCGCCAATCTGCTTCAGGCGGCGTTCCGAAAGCTGCTCCAGGTACGTGCGGATGTGAGGGAAGGCCCGGACCAGCTCGTGGAACGCGTTGCGCTCCAGGTAGGCCGCCGCCGTCTTGCGCGTGGCCGCCACGGTGGCGGACGCGCGCAGGCCCGACAGCAGTGAGATTTCCCCCGCCACGTCGCCCTCGCGCAGCACGCCCAGCGTCACCGTGCCGCCCGCCGGGTCCTCCTTCTGCACCACCAGCTCTCCGGCCAGGACGAGGAACAGGCCCGGCGAGTGCTCGCCCTCCACCAGCACCTTCTCGTTCGCCTGGAGCGCGCGGAAGGAGAAGCGCTGGAGCATCGCCCCGCGCTCGGACTCCGGCAGCGTCTGGAACATGGGCGAGGTCGCCATGAGGTTTCGCGCCATGCGCTGCTGCGCGAAGTCCGCGAGAATCTGCGGGACGGCCGGGTGACTCTTGGCCACCGCGTTGAGGTGCTCACGGCGAATCTCGAAGACCTCCGTGTCGGACACGGCGGACACCGTCGCGGTGGGAGTCGCGCCCGTCAGCAGGGCAATCTCGCCGAAGATGGAGCCGCCGCCGAGGAAGCCCAGCGTCCTCGCCTCGCCGTCCATCTGCCGCGTCACCTCGGCCTTGCCCGCGACGAGCACGTAGAGGTGGTCGGTCGGCTCGCCCTCGCGGCTCACCACCTCCTCGGGCCGCACCCGGCGCCAGGCCATGAGGACCACCAGGTCGATGAAGGCCTCGCGGTCCAGGTCGGCGAACAACGGCAGCGGGGGCCGGCTGTTGGGGTCCGCCGAGCCGCCCGGGTCCGGCGCGGCCAGCACCTCGATGGCGCGGTTGGACAGCTCCTCGCCGACGAGGCCCATCAGGTCCGTCTCCACCTTGCCGTCGTACAGCGTCTCCGGCGGCAGCGGCGGGGGCACGGCGGCGCGACCCGGGGCGCTGCGCACCGCGCGCGAGTGGACGCGAATCAACGTGTCCTTCAGGCGCCGCTCGTTGGGCGCCAGGTCCAGGGCCTGCTTGCACGCGGCCATGGCGGACAGCAGGTAGTCGCGGCGCAACAGGCCCTCCGCGCACGCGTGGTACGACGTGACGGCGCGCTCACGCTCGCCCAGCTCCGCCAGACACCGGGCCGCCATCATCCGCGAGCGGTGGTCCGCGGGGACGCGACGTACGGCCTCCGCGAACACGGCGAGGGCGCGCTCGAACTGGCGCTCCTCGATGAGGTCCATTCCGAGTTCACGCAGCGACGACTCGCTCATCCCATCCCTCCACGAACCTTCGTTGTTGAGGCAGGGCCGCTCACGGCTGCATCTCGCTCAAGTACATCTCGGCCTTGCGCTTCGTATCCGAGCCGTCGGGCGCTGTCTCGATGACAATCTTGAACTTCACCGCCGCGGACGCGGGGTCCCTGTCGCGCTCGATATATGCGCGCATGTAGAGCTCCTCCACCTTCTTCTGCAGCTCGTCCAGGCCGTCGCGGGCCCGCCGGTCCCCGGGGTTGAGCCGCAGGGCCTCGCGGAAGTTCATCCCCGCGCCCGCCAGGTCGCCCTTCTTCAGCGCGGCCTGTCCCGCCGCCAGCGCCGCCGACGCGAGCTGTTCATCCAGCGTGTTGCCCAGCGAGCCCTGGAAGCCAATCTGACGGTACAGCTCCGCCGCCCGACGCAGGGGCTTGGACGCGGACTCCAGCGCGTTGGACGCCAGCTTCTTCTGCGCGTCGTCCAGCGAGCGCTGGAACTGGGGAATGAGCGTCTTCAACTGGCGCGCCCGCTCCTTCACGTCCTTCTCCGTCTTGTACTTCTCCGTGACCCGGTCGCACTCGAGCACCGCGCGCGTGTAGTCCCCGCCATTGAAGCGGCGCTCCACGTCGGTGAAGGCCTCCTCGAGGAAGAGCTTGCGCTGCTCCTTGGCGTTCATCGCGGCGCGCTCGCGGTTGGCCCGGTCCCTGCGCGCGCCGTCCGCGGACTCCTTCGCCAGCTCCGCCTCCAGGTCCAGGAGCTTCTGCGAGTAGGCCGGCCGGTTCAGGTCCGGCACCCGCGGCAGCAGCGGCCGGGCCGCCTCCGGGTCCCGAGCCGCGAGCGCCTCCTCCATCTGCTGGATGCGATACGCGGCGTCCTTCTCCTCCAGCTCCGTCTCCAGCTTGCGGCGGATGTCGTCCATCTTGGCCGTGCCCTGCGGCGCGGCCTCCAGCTTCGCGCGAGCCTCGTCGAACTGATTGGCCGTCATCAGCGCGCGCACGTTGTCGAAGGCCTGGATGACCTCCAGTTGCTTGCTCGCCGCCCGGCCCAGGCCTTCCTCGTCCGCGCCCGGCCGCAGCTTCTCCGCCTCTTCGACGAGCCGCACCGCGTTGGCGTAGTCATCCGCCCGCACCGCCTCGCGCGCCTTCTGCATCAGGAGCTTCGCGCGATCGATGTTCGGGTCCACCGGAGGAGGCGGCGGAGGCGCCGAGGGGCTGAACAAGAGGCCCATCATCAGCAGCACCACCACGCCGCCGCCCACGCCGATGAGCAGCTTCGTCTTCGAGTTCGCCCCACCGCCCGTGACGGCGCTCCTGGGAGGCGGCCGGGGACGGGGGATGGCGATGGCGCCCTTGCCCTTGTTGTTCGTCCCCTTGTCCTGGAGGGACTCCGGCACGCGGTAGTTGGCGTTGGTCATCTCGTTCAGCCGGGGATCATTCGGATCCACGTCTGTACCCCGCGCCGCGCCCGCCGCCTTCCGGGCTTCATCCTTCTCCTTGGCGGCCTCCTCGCGCTCGCGCTTCTCCTCCGCCTCTCGCGCCTCCGCCTGGGCGCGCATCTCCTTGATCTGCTCCGCCTCGTCCACGAAGCGCAGGCGCGTCTTCCCCATGGCGATTTCGTCGCCGTGCTTGAGGAGGCACTCGTCCACGCGCTGATCATTCACCTGGGTGCCGGAGATGCTGCCCAGATCCCGCATCGCCACGCCGGCCTGGCCGTAGACAAGCTCCAGGTGCCGACGCGACACCGACTGGTCGTCGAGCACGAAGTCGCAGTCCTTGCCGCGCCCCACCACCATCCGCACGCCCTGGAAGCGCTTCTTGCGCCCCCGGTCCGGCCCGGCCAGCACCAGCATCTGCACCGGCGGGCCCGCGCGCGTGGACTCGGAGTTGTCGTCATCGTCGTCGCGGCGCGACTCTTCCTCGCGCGACTCGGGTACGGCGCCCACGCGCGTCTCGTCCGTGCGGGAGCGCGGGGGCTGCGCGTCACCGTACAGCTCCGGGTTCGCGGGGCCATCGGGGCCATCATCCCCGGAGGGAGGTGCGGCGAAATCCTCGTCGGCGGGCGACGCCTCGCGCGGAGGGCGAGCCCGGGCTGACGGCTTCGCCGATGGAGAGTCCGCCCCCGCGTCACCGCCGGAACGGCCGGCGCCAGCGCGAGGAGTGGATGGAGGACGAGCAGGCATGGGGTGGGGTCCAGGTTCGAAACGCTCGGCATCTTAAAGCGGCGCACCCACGGTGGGAATGCGACAGGCCCGCCTCTGGGGAAAGAACGGGGGCCATTGTCCGTTGCTCCGGGAGATTTCCCCTCCTATGTAGGTTTCCACACCCCCAACGCTTCACCGAGGGAGTTTCCGAATGCCCCGAGCGTCCGCGCCGACCCGACGCGCCCCTTCTTCCC